>CAZCCS010000149.1:0-7236 GCA_964497005.1 uncultured Acidimicrobiaceae bacterium
CCTTCCCGGGTCGCGGCATGACCGAGAATGGAGCGATGACGGCCAGGATCTCCATCGGCGACTTCTCCAAGATGACGCACCTGAGCATCAAGGCTCTCCGTCACTACCACGACGTGGGCCTGCTCGAGCCGGCGGAGGTCGATCGTTGGAGCGGCTACCGCTACTACCGCCCCGACCAGGTCGCAACCGCCCAGGTGATCCGCCGCTTCCGGGACCTCGGGATGCCGGTCGACGAGGTGAAGTCCGTGCTGGAAGCCGCCGACCCGGCTCGCCGAAACGAGGTGATCATGTCCCACCTGGAACGTGTGCGGGAGCAGCTGGCGCAGACCCAGGCGACGGTGCAGTCGTTGAGCCTGCTTCTCGACCCGCACCCAACCCCGCTGCCGGTCGAGTACCGGACGGTGCCCGACGTTCCGGCCGGGCCGGGAGGAGCTCTGTTCCCCGGCGAGTTCTACGAGATGGAAAAAGGAGACCTCGTCGCGTACCTCCCGCTACAGGACCTTCCGGCGCGCGGCTCCGAACGCGCTCAGCCATATGTCGTTCCCTCCTCGGAACTGGCAGTTGCGGTACATGCGGGCCCTTTTTCCGAGATAGACCGGACCTACGGGCAACTAGGAGTGCACGTGGCCGCTGCCGCCATCGGCGTCGAAGGTCCCATCCGGGAGCACTATCTCGTCACCGTCCGGGACACCCCAGACGAGAGCCGGCACCGAATCGAGGTGGCCTGGCCGATATTTCAGACCGCGGTGGATGGCCGGACCTAATCGTCGTCGAAGCCGCCCAGTGTCGTCGTGGCCTGTCCGAGAAAACAGCTAGGCAGCGCCGGCGTGATTGTCCTCGAACTGTGCCGCTACTGCCTCCAAGGCTTGCGTCGCCTTAGAGAGCGTGCCTGCAGGGATGTGGTCGAGTACCCGGGTCCGTACGCTCGCTACATGCGCCGGCCAAGCGGACCGCAGCTTGGCCAAACCCAGGGAGGTCAACTCAGCGAGGTTGCTCCGTCCGTCGGCGGAGCTGGCCCGTTTCACGACCAGGCCGTGTGACTGCAGGGCGTCCACGAGGCGCGTTGTACGGCTCGCAGACAGTCCGGTTGCTGCGGCTAGGTCAGCCATTCGGAGTTGACGGTTCGGCGCTTCGGACAGATTCATGATCACCGTGTACTCGCTGGCCGTTAGGCCGGCGGCTCGGACCATGTCGTCGTGGAGCTGTCGCGGCAGGGACAACACGATACGCATGAGAGCCCGCCAGAACATCTCCTCGGTGGGGGTCAGGGGCTCAGGGTTCGCCACATCGGCCAGCCTAACTTGCTTATAGGAGCAATAATCGGCATGGGGCGGGGGCCAGGCTGGCTAATTCCTCTCGTGCAGCAGCGATTATCCTGCCTGAATCGTTGGAAACGCCCGCGCGATTTCGGCGCGGGCGGCGTCATCGAGTCGTACTCCCCCGGACCGGATGTTCTCGGTTAGATGCTGGCGAGTCCGGGTGCCAGGGATGAGCAGGACGTTCGGTGCCAGGTCGAGCAACCACGCGAGTGCGATCTGCGGCGGAGTCGCGCCGAGGCGCACACCCAGGTCGGCGAGGACGGGGCTGGTGAGGATCACGTTCTGAACGCCGCGCGGCCACCCCAGAGGGGAGAACGGCACGAACGCAATTCCTCGAGAGCTACATTCGCGTACGAGCTCAAGAGATCTTTGATCGGCCAGGTTGAAGAGGTTCTGCACGCAGACGATTTCGGCTTGTTCGACTGCTCGGCGCAGGTGCTCCAAGGAAATGTTGCTCAGGCCGATCCCGTCGATGAGTCCTTCGTTCCGCGCCGCGATGAGCGCGGCCAGTTGCGCGTCGAAACGCGCGCCGGGCCTGGAACCGTCCATGATTCGCAAGTTCACCGCAGCCAGCCGTTCGATACCCAGCGTCAGAAGGTTCTCCTCGATGCCAGCTCGCAGCTGATCGGGCTCGTCGTAGACCAGGACGGCCCCTGTGTGATCGCGACGAGCGGCTACTTTGCTGACGATCGCCAGGTCGCCGGGGTAGGGATACAGAGCCTCGCGGATCAGCTCGTTCACGACGCCTGGGCCGTAGTACTGGGCGGTGTCGATGTGGTTGATTCCGCTGTCGACCGCGGCGCGCAGTACGCGCAGCGCCTCGTCGCGGTCCCGCGGCGGCCCGAAGACGTTGTCGCCGGCCAGCTGCATGGCGCCGTATCCGATACGGTTCACCCGCCACCGCCCGAGCGCGAATGACCCAGCCGCTTCGAGGTCCGAGTCGGTGTTGGTCATCCTCCGTAGGTTGGCACGACGGCTCCGCTGACCGGTCCGGCCGCGTCGCTCACCAGGAATGCGATCACCTCGGCGATCGCTTCCGGTTCGACGGCGCCGGCCAGCATTTCGGGGGGGAACAACGCCTTGTTCTTGGCGGTCGCGATGATCTGGGGGACGACCGCGTTGACCCGGATACCATGCGGTCGCAACTCGACGTCGAGGATGCGAACCAGGTGAGCCAGCGCGGCCTTGCTCGTGCCGTAAGCGGCATACCCGGCGGTCGGCTCGAGGCCCGGTCGAGCCGAGATGTGGACGATGGCGCCCGCACCCTTGTCTTGCATGTACGGCGCCACCGCCTGGGTGAGCCACAGCGCGGCGCCGAGGTTCACGTCCATCAGCCGCCTCAATGTCTCCGGCGTCACTGAAAGCGCTTCACCCAGTTCGAAGGCGCCGATCGTGTTGACCAGGATGTCCGGAGCGCCGACCTCAGCGACGATCCGCTCAACCAGAGGTCCCGGCACCGCAGGATCGGTGGCGTCGGCGACCTCGAGGTGTAGCCCCTCCGGGAGCTCCTTCAACCCGGCTTCGTTGCGGTCGACGGCGACGACCGTTGTCCCCGCCGCGTGTAGCGCCCGGGCGGTGGCCTGGCCCAGCCCGCTGCCGGCGCCTACCACGATCGCGATGCGATTGCTCATGATGTGGACCTTTCGAGAACCGAGGGTCCCGGAGGTCCCTCGACAGTTGAAGCTGCTTGCGCAAGCAATGATATACCTCTAGGATCCGCTGCGTGTCAACCGACTTCTCCTGGCCAGAGACTTGAGCTGGTCCTGTGGCCAAGGTTGACCCCTTAGGCGCTACCGACGAGGCCTTCTGGCGGGCGCTTATGAGGATCGTGGTGGCGTTGCCTCGCCGCCTGGACACCGATTTGGTGCGTGCCGTGGGGATCACGGCGAACGAGTACCTGACACTTCTGTCTCTGTCTGGGGCTCCCGGGCGCGAACTCCGGATGGCAGATCTAGCTGATGCCACCGCCTTATCGGCCAGTCGCATGACTCGCCTGGTGGAGGGGCTTCAGTCGCGCGACCTGGTGACGAAGCGATCCAGCGCCGAGGACGGGCGTGGAAACGTGGCGGGTTTGACGGCGGCTGGGCTGGCCAAACTCGAGGCCGCCTCGGAGCCCCACCTCTCCAGCGTGAGAGCTCTCGTTTTTGATCACGTCAATCCGTCGACCACGACAGACGCGGCCAATGCCTTGTCGGAGATCGCCGCAGCACTCGACGGCCGACTCTAGGTGTCGAGAACGTGGCCGCATAAATCTGCTTGCGCAAGCATATAAGTCGGTATACGGTTAGCGATCGATAACCGAACAACTCAAACATCGTGAAAGGAAAACCCGATGGCAACGAAGGATCTGGGCGTCTGGACCGCCGATGACTGTGCCCTCCTGCTGATCGACTACCAGAACGAGATGTTCGAGGTGATCCGCTCCGAGACCAATGCCGACATGGTCGACCTGAACGTCCGCCTCCTGGCCAAGACGGCGAAGGCCTTTGGCATGCCGATCGTCCTGTCGACTGTCGGCGTCGGGTACGGGTTCAACGGTCCTACCCGCGCCTCGGTTCTGTCCGAGCTGGACGGGATCGAGCCGATCGACCGGTCGTCGATGAACGCGTTCGAGGACAAGGCCTTCCGCGACGCGGTGAAGGCCACCGGGAGGAAGCGTCTCATCATCGGTGGACTCCACACCGAGATCTGCCTCACGTTCGCAACCTCCCAGGCCCTCAAGGACGGCTACGACGTGCTCTATCCCACCGACGCGGTCGGCGGACGCTCGCAAGTTGCCCACCGGACGGCCATCGAGCGGTTGGCCCACGCGGGGGCAGTTCCCACCACTTCGCTGGCGGTCACCACCGAGATGTTCCGGGACTGGGCTGGGCCGCTGGCCGGGCCGGCTCTCGACGTCATCTACTGGTACTTCATCGAGGCTCCCAAGGTGACCGACCAGGTGGGCGTCGCCGAGGCAGAAAAGGCAGCCGCCGCGAAGCACGGAGAGCAGTGAGATGGCAGGCCGTGAGACGATCGGTCGACTGGCGGGGAAGGTCTGCGTGGTAACAGGTACGGGCGGGAGCATGGGGCGCGCCACCGCCCTTACGTTCGCCCGAGAGGGCGCCTTGGTCGTGGGTTGCGACCTGGCCGTCGAGCCCGCCGAAGAGACCGTCGTCATGGTTCAAGAAGCAGGTGGCCAGATGGTGTCCATGCAGCCGTGCCGGGTCAGCGATCCGGCCGACTGTGCCCGACTCGTTGACCTGGCGATGAGCGAGTACGGCCGGATCGACGTGCTGTTCAACCTGGCCGCAAAGTCCCACTTCAGCCCGATCGAGAAGTTCACCGACGACGAGTGGGACGCCGCCCGCCGAGACGAGGTCGACCTGGTCTTCTACCTCACCCGCGCTGCGTGGCCTCACCTGCAGGCCAGCCGGGGAGTCGTGTTGAACATGGCTACTTTGAACGGATCCCTCAGCTTCAAACTCCTGCCCTCCCTGGCCCACACCACCAACAAAGCCGCGATCATCGGGATGACCCGCCAGCTCGCCATGGAAGGCAGCGAGCATGGCATCCGCGTGAACTCGATTTCGCCGGGCTTCATCGAGACCAACTCGACGCGAGGGGAACTCGAGGACCCCGAGTTCGGCCGGCAGATGGTCTCCAGGACGCTTCTGGGCAGGTTCGGTCAGGCAGAAGACATCGCCAACGCGGCTCTGTATCTCGTCTCCGACGAGAGCGCTTACGTGACCGGCATCGACCTCGTCATCGATGGGGGCATGAAGGTCTGGTGACCGCCGCGACCACACCGACGGAGGAAAAAAACATGACCAGCGTCGAAGCAAACGCGGCGCCCGCCACTGCGGGACGGCAATATGGCTCCGGTTTCTGGACCGTTGCTTATGCCCTGATGATCGTCATGGCATTCGCGACCCTGCCGAGTCCGTTGTACGGGCTTTACCGAACCCGGGATCACCTCTCGTCCTTCATGATCACGGTGGTCTTCGCCATCTTCGCCTGTGGCACGATCGCCGCCCTGCTCGCAGTTCCCTCGATCGCCGCGCGGATCGGGCGGCGAGGCGTCATGATCGGCGCAGTGGCCATCATGATGGTGGCCGCGGGGCTGCTCGCAGCGTGGAAGGCCCTGCCGGCACTGTTCATCGGGCGCTTGCTCACCGGGGCAGCCGTCGGGCTGGCCGCCGGAACCGCGATCACCTATCTGATCGAGTTGAACGTCCGAGCCGGCCCGCCCGCGTCCCCCGTCCGGGCACGCAACATAGGGACGTCGGTCACCGTGGGAGCACTCGGTCTCGGCCCGCTGGTCGCCGGTGGTCTTGCACAGTGGGCGAAATGGCCGCTCACTTTGCCCTATCTGGTGTGGCTAGCGCTCGGGGCGATCGCTTTGGTGGGCCTCGCGTTCGTACCCGAGACAGGTCGACCAACCCCGCGACCGGCAACGACGCTGAAAGAGCCACCGACGACGAACCAGCCAACAAGCTCACGCACCGCCAGACTGCCTGTCCCTGCCGGAGCCGCCACCCTCTCGGCCTACGCCGCGAGCGGCCTCTTCGCCGGGCTCGCCGGACTGTTCCTGGCCACCACTCTCCACCACCCCTCCCACGCGCTGTCAGGCGCAACTCTGTTCCTGGTGTTCGCCTCAGGAGTGGCCGCGCAGCTGGCAACCACCAGATTGCCAGCATCGCGGGTGCTCGCCCTCGGCACCTTCTCAATGCTCGCAGGACTGGTGCTTCTCGTGGTGTCCGTGCGCCTCCACACACCGAATCTCCCGATGTTCCTCATCGGCGGTGCGCTCATCGGCGCCGGACTCGGAGCCGTGTTCAAAGGGACCACCGGGATCGTGCTTGGGGCGGCCGCACCCGAGAACCGCCTCGCCCTGACATCAGCCCTGCTCGTCGCCTTGTACATCGGACTCTCGGTACCGGTGGTGGGAGCCGGGATCGCGCTCAACCAAGGTGCGAGCGCACCCAACACCGTGCTCGGATTCGCCATCCTCGTTGGGCTCGGGGTGAGCATCTCAGGCTGGCTGCTCCTCAGACGCGGACGGTAGTTGAGATGCGGCGAGCCGCAGGGTGCGAAGCGCGTCTTCTGCAACGGCTCTCGTGCGGCACATCGCGCGCCTTTATTTCAATGCGGCCAGCAAATCCTTGCAGGCTTGTTCGCACCTACGGCAGGCTTCAGCACAGACCCGGCAGTGCTCGTGGTGGGCGTGGCGCTCGCACTCGTCCCCGCAAGTCCTGCAGGAGGCCACGCACGCCTCAAGCAAGGGCCTCATGACTTCGGCTTCGTACTCACCGGGGCGGCTCGCTACTCCCGCAGTGGCCGCGCATACATCGGCGCAGTGCAGGCACAACCGGATGCACCTCACCATCTCGGCCAGGTTCGGCTCGCTCAGGTCCGCGTCGACGTCGGCGATACAGGCCTGGGCACAGTCGTTCATCGCTTCGATAGCGGGGCCTAGACGGTCCGTTTCCAGCGTGACGGTATACGCATAGGTGTTCAGCAACCGCCTGGCGTAGCTCATGGCCTCGTCCTTTCCCAGCCCTTCATCGCATCATGGTCATATGACCCATCGATCCCGGGTCCAAGCCCGGCGCCACCGAAGGCACCCAGATCGCTGTAACCGCCAGAGTCAGCAGGGCCAGCCCGGCGAGCCGTCCCGCAAAAGGTCCGCGGGTCCAGAGCTTCTCGACCACTACGAGAGCGCCGATCGCCACCATGGCGACGAGGTTCATCAAGCCCACCGCGATCAGCAGCGCCATGAGTGCCCAGCAGCAGGCCAGGCAGTAACCGCCGTGGTGAAGTCCCACTCGAACGTCCCGCAGCTTCCCCCGGTAGGAGCCGTACCGCATTAGCAAGCCGAGCGGTGAGCGGCAGCGGGCCAGACAGCGGTCCTTGATCGGTGTCAGCTGGTAGAGAC
>CAZCCS010000150.1:0-7198 GCA_964497005.1 uncultured Acidimicrobiaceae bacterium
GAAGAAGCGGTTCGGCCAGGTCGGACCCAGGTAGGAGCAGAAGTAGTTGTCGCAGGTGGTGTAGTTGAGCAGGAGCTTGCTCATGAACGGCCGCTGAGCAGCCAGGTAATAGCTGAGGGCATAGGTGGTGTTGTTCGTGTCAAGAAGGAACCCGTCCATCCGACCTTCGTCCCACTGGACCCGCCCGCCGACGTACCCGTGGTCCTGGTCCAGTTCGCCGCAGGCGTTGAGCACGTCGGTGTGATAGATCCGGTGGCTCTTGCCCGACTTGTCGGCATAGGCGAACCTGCTGTAGCGCTCCTCGTCGATGACCTGGCCGTCCGGGGAGACCCCGATACCGTTGGCTCCCGGAAGCCAGCCGAGAAAGTGGTCGAAGCTGCGGTTTTCCATCATGACCACCACCACGTGATCGATGCCGAGCTTGCCGGTGACGGCCGGCCCAGCGGCCTTCGCGAAAGGGCCGGTGGTCCTCTGCAGCGCCAGCGCCGGACCGACCGAGCCCGCCAACGAGGCCCCGACCAGGCTGGCGGCGCCGCCCTTGAGGAACTCGCGTCGCGTCGGTGACATCCCCTCTTGGTTCGCCAAACCGGCCGGCGAGTCCTTCGGGTCCGGCCCGGGTCACCTGGTGTTCGCCGGCGCTTCACTTGTAACCCGTTGCCCCAGCCTTCGGCTGTTCCGAACGTTCGAGCCATTCCGACCCTCCTGGGGCTCCCTTCATGGCCTCCGGCCGGCCGGACCGGCGGGGGGTTACAAAACTGGCCAGAGTTGGGTGCCCAAAGGTGGGCGCCGGCTGGAATCGTGTCCACTTGTGCAGCTTCGGCCTTGGCCGAGGTGGCCAGAGTTGGGTTTAGAGCCGCCGCACCCTCGTCCAACATTGGCCAGTTGTGCACGCCGGGAGTAGAGAGAGCCGGGTGGCCGTGAGGCCTCCCCGGCGAGGAGAATGTTCGGCCGTGCACGGCTGGGACCCCCTATGGCTCGTCCTCGCCGGGATCGGAGGGGGCCTGACGGGGAGCGTGGCGGGACTCGCATCTGTGGTCAGCTACCCGGCCCTGCTGGCGGTCGGGCTGTCCCCCGTCAGCGCAAACGTGTCCAACACGGTGGCTCTCGTGTTCAGCACGATCGGCTCCGTATCCGGGTCTCGCCCGGAGTTGACCGGACAACGCGCCAAGGCCAAACGCTTGGCCGTGAGCGCGGTCGCCGGTGGACTGATCGGGGCGACCCTGCTCCTTCTAACTCCTTCGGACCAGTTCGCCCGGGTCGTTCCGTGGCTGATCGGTGGCGCATCCATCGCTGTCCTGCTGCCGGGGAGTCCGCGACGCTCCTCCGCCGCTTCCGAGACACCGGCATGGGAACTGACCCTGACCGTGTTCGCAATCGCGATTTACGGCGGCTACTTCGGGGCGGCGGCCGGCGTAGTGCTTTTGGCTGCTCTCATGCTTATGACCGGCGAGACCCTCCCGCGAAGCAACGCCTTGAAGAACCTGCTCCTAGGAGTCGCTAACGCGGTGGCGGCGGTGGCGTTCGCGTTGTTCGGGCCGGTGCACTGGGTCGCGGTTCTGCCGTTGGCAGCAGGGTTTCTGATCGGTGGTCGGGTAGGCCCGATCATCGTCCGTCACGCCCCGACCGGTCCCCTGCGGATCCTGATCTCAATTGCCGGCTTAGGACTGGCCGTCCACCTCGGTTTGGACGCCTACGGATAGCAGCTTCTTGACGGCACCAGGGTGGAGTTGATGTCGGCTAAGTAGGGTGCGGCTCGTGCCCTATGCAACTCAGGATCCGAGCAACGTTCCTCCGATCGACGATTGGAACCGCCTGCTGGACGGCCGCGTTGCAGTCGTAACCGGCGGTGGCGACGGCATTGGAGGAGAGATCGCGAGTCTGTTCGCGCGGCACGGAGCGCTGGTCGAGATTGCGGAGATCGACTCTGAGCGTGCACGCCAGAAAGTGGAAGAACTGCAGAACTCGGGGGGCGCAGCCAGGGCGCACGTGGTGGATGTGACGACCGAGCACGGCGTGGATCAACTGTCCCGGGCCGTCCTCGAGACCCACGGCCGGATCGACGTGTTGGTGAACAACGTCGGCGACTTCCGGCCGCTGGTGCCTTTCCGCAAGTCGTCGCTCTCGTCCTGGACGTCCATGTACAACATGAACCTTCTCCACGTGATCGCGGTGACGAGAGCGTTCATCGACCAGATGATCGATCAGGGCGAAGGCGTGATCATCAACGTCCACTCCGTAGAGGGCATGCGCGGCTACCCGAGCGATCCGGTGTATGGGGCCATGAAGGCGGCCGTCGCCCACTTCACCACGTGCCTCGCCGTTCAGGTCGGCCGGTACGGGATCAGGGTGAACGGCATCGGTCCCGACCTCACCCAGACGCCTCAGGTCGATTACCTCACCGGCTATGAGGACGCCGAGCCGCTCTGGGAGTCGTGGGCCCCGCTCGGAAGGCTCGGGTGGCCGGCGGACCAGGCGCGCGTCGCTCTCTTTCTGGCGTCAGACTTGGCGTCGTTCGTAACCGGTCACAACATTCCGGTTGACGGAGGTACGAGGGCCGGCGGGGGCTGGTTCTACTCTCCGTCCGAACGGCGCTACGTGAATCGTCCTCGTACGCTTTAGGAAGAGGTTGCTTTCGGCGTCACGCCTGTCGGTCGTAGGCGGCGGAGAAGAGGTAGCTCGTGGCGAGGCTGCGATAGGGGCGCCATTTGTCTGCGATCGCGAGCACCTCTTGCTGGGTGGGGAGATGGTCGATCTGGTACACGCCCTGGACGGCCTTGCGCAGCGCGAGGTCGCCGGGCAGCACCACATCCTCCCGTTGGAGGGCAATGAGAAGCACACCTTGGGCGGTCCAGGGGCCGATCCCGGGGACGGCGGTGAGCTCTGAGATGAACTCGTCGTCCGGGAGCTTGCTCAATACGTCGGCGTTCAGTCGCCCGTCGGTCAGCCGCTCGGCGAGGTCGCGGAGCGTAGTTACCTTCCGCCAGGACATACCGGCTTGTCGCAAAGTTCCCGGGTCCACGGAAAGCAGCTCGGCCGGCGTCGGGAGATGGCCCCCAAACAGGGTGTCGATTCGGGAGAGGATCGTTCGAGTGGCTGCGACCGACAGCTGCTGGCCGGCGACCTGAAAGAGCACCGCATCGTAAAGGTCCATCGGTGGGAGTTCGTCCAACCAGGCGCGCGGATCGAAGTCTGGCCGCTCGTCGATGATCCGGGCGAGGACGGGGTCGGCCTCGTGAATATGCGATCGTGCCTCCCGCAGGCGGGCCTCTCGGGCAGGATTCCTTCTCTTTGGTTTGCGCGACTCGGGATCCGTCATTCGCCTCCCATCAGCCAGACGGGTAGCCGGCCAAGATCCCAGCGAAGCGGGTCTCCACCAGCTGTCGCTCCGTGGGGTGGGTGATGATCCAGAACTCGCCGGCGCGAACCGCTTCGACGACCCTGCGGGCGACCCGAGAGGGAGGCTGCCCATCGGGTCCTGTGAACGAGTCCCGGATCGCGACGCGCACGGCCTCGGCCATCTCCGTCCGGGTCTCTGTCCCCATCGCAGCTGGTCTGCCGCGCTCCGATTCCATCACCCGCGTTTCGGTGGCGCTCGGGCAAAGCACGCTGACTCCGATCGGGAGACCTGCGATAGCGAACTCCTGACTCAGCGTCTCCGATATTGACACTACCGCGACCTTTGTCGCCGAGTACGGGCCGATGAACGGAACACCGCTCAGCAAGCCGGCGACCGACGAGGTGTTGACGATATGGGCCGGCCGTCCCTGTTGGCGCATGATCGGGAGGAAGCTGTGGACCCCGTGGATCACCCCCCACAGATTCACGCTCATCACCCACTTCCAATCGTCGAGGGTCTGGTCCTGTATGAGGTTGAAGGTCGAGACCCCGGCGTTGTTGCACAACAGGTCGACTCCGTCGAATCGAGCCTTCGTTTCGGTGGCCAGTGCCTCTACCGACTTGGCGTCGGACACGTCGACCTGAGCAGCCGCTGCCGTTCCGCCGCTCTCCCGGATTCCGGCCGCCACCCCCTCCGCGGCATCGGCGTTCAGATCGGCGACCACGACAGCCGAACCCTCGGCTGCGAGCAGTTCCGCAAGCGCTCGGCCGATCCCGCTCGCCCCGCCGGTCACTACGGCGATACGCCCCGGTCCGATAACTCCCTCACTGGGCTGGTTCACATCCGGCTCCTCTCTCATCGGAATCGAAACGCTCGGTCAGCCGCCGTCTAGAACGATTAGCTCGCCCGTCAGATACGACGACGCCTCGCTGGCCAGGAACAGGGCCGTGCCGACGATCTCGCCCGCGTCGGCGATCCGGCGCAGAGCCACCCGGGACGCCATGTCCGCCTGCATCTCCTCGGTTGGCATCGACACGTGGAAGCTGTCCGTGTGGAACGTGCCGCAGACAATCGCGTTGACTCGAATTCCACGCGGCCCGAACTCCTGCGCCGCCGCTTTCGTCAGCGCGTTGAGCCCCGCCTTGGCCGCCGCGTACACAGCCGTGTATGAGTTCGGAAAAAGCGAGGCCTTCGAGCTGATGTTGATGATCGATCCGCCTCGGCCCATCCGTTCAGCTGCGAATCCGGTGAGCCGCAACGGGCCTTTCAAATTGACGGCGATGGTTTTGTCGAAGAGCTCAGAGGTGACGCCTGAAAGCGAGGGCGGCACCGGGGCGATCCCGGCGTTGTTCACCAGGACGTCGAGTCGCCCGAACTCCGCGAAAGTGGTCTCGATAAGGGCGTCACACTGGTCCCAGTCGCCCACATGACACGGCACGGCCATCGCCCGCCCTCCCACACCGCGCACCTCGGCCGCGACCTCCTCGCATTGGTCCTTCTTGCGGCTGGACACGACGACGGTCGCCCCGGCTTCGGCGAAGCCGAGCGCCATCGCCCGGCCCAGCCCCCGGCTGGCCCCGGTGATGACAACCACTTTCCCGTCGGCTCTCAGGTCAGGGATGGTCAACGCGCGCCTCTCCGCCCGGTCTGGTCGGTTCGGATTCCTGCGATCAGATACCGGATGTGCATATCGAACAGCGCGTCTGCGTCTCGTCGATCGACCCCCGCGGGGTCTCCCCCGGCTCGTACTCGCTTGCGGCCTTTGGGACGCTCCCGTTGAGAAGCACCGGACTCGACGGTGGCGAAACCGACGGTGGCCCACATCACCAGACGGCACGCTTGCACCGCCGCGTCGTCGGTGATGCCGGCGTGGCGCATGACTTCCACCAGGGGCCGTGACGCCTCCACGTATCCGGCCCGGTCCGGGGGGACCATCAGGCGGCTGTCACGGGTGAGGCGAAGCCGGTTGCGCAGCGCCCTTGCCCACCGAACCGCGTACGCTTCCCAGTCCTCTCCTTCTCGAACCGGCGGAGCCGGGTTCCCGAGAACCCGGTCGGCGATTGCTTCGACCAGCGACTCCTTGTTCCCGACCCTGCTGTAGAGGGGAACCGGCGAAACGCCGAGCCTGCTGGAGACGCTGCGCATGCTTACCGCTTCGAGTCCCGACTCCCGAAAGATCTCGACCGCCGCGGTGACTATCTCGTCGGCCTCGAGATCGAGATCGGATGGCTTGGGTTTCACAGCACCATCACCAGTTTTCCGATCACCGACCGATCCGCCAGCCTTTGTACAGCGCTCGGAAGTTCATCGAACGGCACCTCTTCGGTCACCGCGTTGCGCAACCGGCCATTGACGACGAGGTCCGACAGCGCGCCGTGGATCCGGTCGAGCTCGGAAGGTGAGTAACCGCCGGCGAACACCCCGACGAGCGAGGTATTTGTCAGAACCAAGTTGTGAGTCTCGATGCGCGGCCACGAACCGCTTGCGAAGCCCACCGCGAGGAGGCGTCCGTGACGGGCGAGAGCGCTCCAGGCCTCCTCCGCGACGGGCCCTCCCACCGGGTCGTAAACGAGGTCTACGCCGTGACCGGCGGCCAGTTCCCGCAGTCGTCCGGCGAGGTCTGGGCCCAACACGGCCGTGTGATCCGCGCCCAACTGTTTCGTGAACTCGGCGCGGGCGTCGTCGCTGACGACGGCGATCACGTGCGCGCCGAGGGCTCGGCCGAGCTGGACCGCTGCGATGCCGCTACCGCCGGCTGCCCCCAGTACGGCCAACCAGTCTCCGGGCTGGAGGCGGCCCCGATCGACCAGGCCGACCCAAGCGGTGAGGTGAGGGATCCAGAAGCCTGCGGCCTGCGCGTCGGTCAACCCATCGGGCACCGGGAAGGCGGAGTCGGCCAGGATCAGGCATTCCTCGGCAAAGGAGCCGTGGCCCTCGATGAAGTTGGTGACCCCCATGACGGTCGTGCCCGGCCGCAGGTCGACACCAGGTCCAACCGCGGTGATGACGCCGGTGGCTTCCTGACCGGGCGTGAACTCTGATCCCGGGGTGAGGGGATAGGTTCCGCGGCACATGAGGACGTCGGGCAGACCGATCCCGGCGGCCGTCACCTTGACCCGTAACTGGCCGGGCCCGGGCTCCGGCACCTCGATCTCGACCATGCGCATCACGTCGGCAGGTTCGCCGGCGCCGGCCACCCTCCAGGCGCGCATCATGCAAACGCCTCGACAATGTTGGCGGAGCTGGCGAGCAGAAGATCGACCTGCGAACCGAAGAACTCGTGGAGCGGCTTGTCGGACAGGCCCCGCAGGAACTTGGCGTAGCTTCCCTCGAGCACTATGGCGAGCTTCCACCTCGCGAACACGTCATACCAAGCCATCGATCCGGTCTCGCGACCTGACGCAGCCGAGTAACGCTCGATCAGAGCTGACCGATCGGGAAGGTGCTCGAGCGAAAAGGCCGGATCCTTGACCCGCCCGAGCGGCATGGTCCCTTCGGGTCCCGGATGGAAGATAAGTGTCCAAGCCAGGTCCACGAGCGGGTCACCCACCGCCGCCATCTCCCAGTCGACAACGGCAAGCAACCGTGGCGGCGGATCCGGGTCGAACAAGAGGTTGTCGAGCTTGTAGTCCCCGTGGCAGAGGGCCAACTGCTGGTCCGGTGGTCGATGAAGTCGGAGCCATTCAGCGATCGTGCGCGCTGTTGGCAGATCCCGTCCGCCGTATGAGTCCAACTGCTCGAGCCACCTTTCGATTTGCTTGGCCAGATAATCGGGCTTGGGTTCCAACGCGCCAAGGCCGGCGCTTCGCCAGTCCACTGCGTGGATGGCTGCCAGCGTGTCGATCATCTCCTCGAGCGAGG
>CAZCCS010000151.1:0-7192 GCA_964497005.1 uncultured Acidimicrobiaceae bacterium
GCCGGCTCGGTAGAGGTAGTCGCCGGGCTGGACCTGTCGGCGCACCCCGAGCGGTTCCAATACGGCGAGCTCAGTGGCGTCCAAGGTGGGGATGGACGGGTCGAAGTCGGTCATGTCACGTCACTCACCACGAAGGCGGGATGGATGGTTCATCGGAGCCTCCTTCGGCGGACATCTAACCTTGGGCGGGCAAATCGCTCAGATAACAGAGGGTAGCGATCAACTCATGGCTAACAAGTGGTTCGAGACGGTGGCAGTCGCGCAGGCCCGGGCGAAGCGGCATCTGCCCAAGTCGGTCTACGGCGCCCTGGTGGCGGGGGCGGAGGAGGGCCTGACCATCCATGACAACGTGGCTGCCTTCTCCGAAATCGGGTTCGCACCCCACGTGGCTGGTCTGGCGGCCGAGCGGCAAATGGCCACAACCGTGATGGGACAGGACATCTCCCTGCCCGTGATCATCTCACCGACCGGTGTCCAGGCCGTACACCCGGACGGAGAAGTAGCGGTAGCCCGGGCTGCGGCCGCTCGCGGCACCGTAATGGGGCTCTCCTCATTCGCGAGCAAGCCCATCGAAGAGGTGATGGCAGCGAACCCGAGGACTTTTTTCCAGATGTACTGGGTCGGCGACCGCGAGACGATGGCCGCCCGGATGGAACGGGCCCGCAAAGCCGGCGCGGTCGGGCTGATCGCCACGCTCGACTGGTCATTCTCATTCGGCCGCGACTGGGGCAGCCCTCGAATCCCCGAGAAGATGACGTTTCGCGAGATGATACGCATGGCACCGGAGGCGGTATCCCGGCCGGCATGGCTGTATCAGTGGCTGAGGACCGGGCATGTTCCGGATCTGACCGTGCCGAACCTGGCGACTGAGGGAGAGCCGGCTCCCACGTTCTTCGGCGCCTACGGCCAGTGGATGGCGTCGACCCCGCCGTCGTGGGACGACGTCGCATGGATGCGCGAGGAGTGGGGCGGACCGTTCATGCTCAAGGGTGTGACCCGGATCGACGACGCCAAGCGCGCCGTAGACGCAGGCGTAACCGCCATATCGGTGTCCAACCACGGCGGCAACAACCTCGACGGGACGCCGGCAACGATCCGGTTGCTTCCCGACATAGCCCGCGCCGTCGGCGACCAGGTCGAGGTGCTCATGGACGGCGGGATCCGACGCGGAGGGGACGTGGTGAAGGCACTCGCGCTGGGCGCGCGGGCCGTGATGATCGGGCGCGCGTATCTGTGGGGCCTCGGCGCGGCCGGTCAAGCCGGCGTGGAGAACGTCCTAGACCTGATGCGCAGCAGCATCGACGCGTGCCTGCTGGGCTTGGGGCATTCGTCGATCGCCGATCTGTCGCCGGCGGACCTGGTTATCCCGCCGGACTTCACGCGCCGTCTCGGCGGATAGGGCTGCCGGGCAGGAGGGCGGCGTGGAACCTCTTAGGGGTTTCTCACCGACGCTTCCTGGCTTTCTCACCAACATGCCCTTTAATGGGAGGGCTCCCCGAGATCCAGGCCTGGAAGTACGTTGTCGAAACCTGTCCCACCCAAATCCCAAGTCCCGCGCCGTCCGTCGACCACCAGGACAAGCTCACGACCGCCCGCGGAACGTCGACCGGCGACTCGCGGCGAAGCGGTCCGCCGGCGCCGGAACCTGATCGCGATCGGCGCGTCCGTTGTCGTCGTCGTCCTCATTGCGACGCTGGTCGTGGTGAAAGTCGCCGCCAACAGTGCGACCGCCTCAAGCGGCCGAACTCCAGTGTCGGCGGCCGCGCTAAGCCAACTGTCGCAAATTCCGATCGGAACCCTCGTCGCGGCAGCCAACGCCGTACCCCCGGGCACCATTATTGCGCCGTCCAACCTACCGGCCAGTGTTCCCGCCCTCACCAGCGGCGGCAAGCCCGAGATCCTTTACATCGGCGCCGAGTATTGCCCCTATTGCGCTGCCGAACGCTGGGGGCTGGTCATCGCGCTCTCGAAGTTCGGCACATTCTCGAACCTTGCGAGCACCACATCATCATCGACTGACACGAACCCCAACACGCCGACGTTCAGCTTTGTCGGTTCGTCGTATACGAGCCCCTACATCAGCTTCACAGCAGTCGAGATGCAAGACCGCACCGGCGCGACGTTGCAGACCCCTACCACCGACGAGGCGAACATCCTCCAGACCTACGACGTGCCGCCGTATACGAATAGCCAGGGGGCGATCCCCTTTATCGACCTCGGCGGGCGGTACCTGGTGTCGGGGACTCAGTACGACGGTGCACAGCTTTCCGGCATGTCCTTCGACACGGCGCTTGGGGACATCACCAGCGGCGCCAACCCGACCTCCCAAGCCGCACAGGCCGTGGCGGCCCATCTAATCGGGGTGATCTGCTCGCTCACCCATGGCCAGCCTTCATCGGTGTGCAGTGCTGTCCCAGCGTCGCTTCAGACCGGTCAGGCCATCTCGGCTAACCAAGGCTCGAGCAACGGGTGATCCAGGCGGGGGCGTCTTTGACTAAGTCCCTGGGTGTCGGGCGCGACGCGAGCGCCACGAAGAGGACAGCGCTCCTTACGGGTCTGCTTTGCCTGGCCGGGATAGCAGTTGCCGCGTACCTGACCTATGCCCACTACACGACCGCCAAGGTCCTGGCTTGCTCGGACAAGGGACTCGTCAACTGTGCCAAGGTCACCACCGGCGCCTACTCCAAGATCTTCGGAGTGCCGGTGTCCGACATCGGGCTGGGTTACTTCGTAGTCATGGCCGCGTTGTGCAGACCCGGCGCCTGGCCCGGCCATAGAGGTCTTCGAGCAACGCGGTTGGTTGCAGCCACCGGTGGAGTGGGATTTGTCGTATGGCTCATCTACGTGGAGTTGTTCCGCCTGGACGCCATCTGCCTCTACTGCACCATCGTGCACGTCGTCACCGTGCTCCTATTCATCGCGGTCGCTCTCGGGACGGCGGCCTCCGAACCTGCCTTCGAAGAGGATCTTGAGGACTCGCAAGCTTCAAAGGACAGACTCGAGCGATTTGCGCGTCCGTGATCCGGGTCAGATGCTGTCCGCATGCGAGCGTGGCAGGTCACCAGGTACGGGACTCCAACGGAGGCGCTCGAGTTGCGCGAAGTTCCCGAACCGGAACCCGCCGATGGCGAGATCCTGGTGCGGACGACAGCCAGCGTCCTCAATTACAACGAGGTGGATGGCTGCCATGGCCGCTACCTGACCATCAATCCGGCCCTGCCCTTCACCCTCGGTATGGAGTGCGTGGGTGAGGTGGTCGCAGCCGGGGCGGGGGCAGAATCCTGGATCGGGCGGCGGGTAACCGCCAGCGGGCGGGGTGGTACAGGGGCGCACGCCGATCTGGTGGTCTGTTCGACAGCGATGGCCTTTGAAGCTCCAGGCCAGCTGACCGACGTAGAGGCTGCCGCGTTCTTCTATCCGTTCCACCTCGCCTACCTCGGTCTGCACGAACGCGGTCGACTGGCGACCGGTGAAACGGTGCTGGTTCACGCAGCGGCGGGAGGGGTTGGCTCGGCCGCGGTCCAACTTGCGGCCGCGGCCGGGGCGCGGGTGTTCGCAACCGTCGGGAGCGACGACAAGGCTCCGATGGTCAACACCCTGGGGGCGGAGCTGGTGGTGAACTACCGGACCCACGATTTCGTCGCGGCCGTCCTCGACGCGACCGAAGGCCGAGGTGTGGACGTCTGCTTCGATGGCGTCGGGGGGACGACGATGATGCGCTCCCTGCAGTGCCTAGCGCGCGGCGGTCGCCACCTCTGCGTCGGTTTCGCCGCGGGAATCGAAGCCGAGGAGGAACCGATGGTGTCTGGCCGGGCCCTCTGCTTCGGAAACTTCGATCTGCTGGGCGTGATCCTTGCCTACGTCGAGCCAGAGTTGGTTCCCTACGTCGGGGATTTCGTGCCGGTGCCCGTGCCGAGGTTCAATCCGCCCACGACCGACATCGGTCGCCGGGTGCAGGAACACCTCGTCGAGATGCTCGCGGCCGGCACCATCCACCCGGTCGTCGGAGCCACCGTGCCCTTCGAGGGTCTGGCCTTGGCGCTCGAGGAGATGGAGGCACGGCGGACCGTCGGGCGAACGGTGGTGACGAGGTGACGGAGATCGAGGACCAGTCGGTGCGGCCCGCTCGCTTGAGAGTCGCCGCGATGCTCGGCGTGGAGATACCGATCATTCAGGCGCCGATGACCTACATTGCCGGCGCGCAACTCGCCGCAGCGGTGTCAAACGCCGGCGCGCTGGGCATCATCGAGACGGCATCGCCGCAGGGCCGCGAAGACCTGAAGCGGGTCCGAGACCTGACCGACCGGCCCGTCGGCGCCAACGTTGCCCTCGCCGTCCGCAAGGACCCAAGCGTGGTCGAGGTCCTAGCCGAGGCCGGGATACGCGTCGTAACCACATCCTCGGGGGACCCGGGCTTCCTGACCGGGCGTCTGCACGAGGCGGGCATAACCGTGTTCCACGTGGTGGGCACACTCCGGAACGCTCTCAAGGCGGTCGACGCTGGGGTGGATGGCCTGGTCGTCGAGGGCGTCGAGGGCGGTGGTTTCAAGAACCCTCACGGGGCGTCGACCCTCGTGCTGCTTCCCCTCGTGGCTTCCAAGGTGGCTGTTCCGATCGTCGCCGCCGGCGGCATCTGCGACTCCCGCTCGATGGCAGCCGCTATCGCCCTCGGAGCGGAGGGCGTACAGATGGGTACCCGAATGCTCGCTTCGAAGGAATCGCCAGTGCATGACAACTTCAAGGGAGCGGTGGTCGACTCCCCGGAGACAGGTACCGTTTTGCTGTCGCTGCCAGGGATGCCCACCATGCGGGTGATCCGGACCGACACCGCCGAGCGGGCTGCAGCGGCTGGATGGTCAGAGGCCGGTCTAGGAGGGGCCCAGACCCTTTATTTCAGCGGCGACATGGAGGCCAGCCTGGCCAACACCGGACAGGTGGCCGGCCGAATTGAACGGCTGGAATCCGTGGCCGATATCGTGCGTGAAACCTGGGATGGCTGCCGGCGGGTGCTCGCGGAGGCTTGCGAGCGCCTGTCCTACGAGGGCGACAGCCCGTAGAGCAGCTCCCCGCTAGAGAAATCGATGTCGTAGTACTCGACGCCTTCGGACACGTGAGGCGCATCAGCTGCAAGGGCCACTGCGATCTTGTTGGCGGAGTTGCGCATCAGGTCGAGTATGAGCTCGATCGCCTCAGCCGGCGAAAACAGACCCCGCAGCTTGGGGGCGAGATCCGCCGGCCAGGACATCGGCTGCCAGATGAATGCGTCTACCAGAGCCGCTGCAACGGCGTGACGCTCGGTGAGGTCGGCCTGCTCGTCCTCCTGCGCGTCGAATAGCTCTGCTCCTCCCGCAGCCTGCACGGCCGTCCTGCTGCGAAGCGATTGGCACAGCCGGCATCCGTGGGCTCGGGCACCGCGAAGGCGTACCAACTCGGAGGTGACGGGATCGAGCGCCGTTAACTTCGCCACCTCGCGCAGGAAGTGCTCCTGCGCAGGCCACGCGGATTCGACACCATAGGGACCCTCAGACATCGCATCATCGAGCAACCCGTCCCCGAACAACTCGACGAACGCTCCACGCGCCCGGGTGCCGACGTCACAGACCCACACCGCCTGGACAAACGGCAAGGCAGCGGGGCCGAGCTCGGCCAGGGCGGATAGGCGCTGGTCCTCCGTGAGCGTCGAAACATCGGCAATCATCTGCTCGGCGAAACGGACTGCAGCCAGCGTTCGATCCGCGCGAACCTGTGATGGAACAAGGACTGACGCCACGGCGAAACGGGCGTCCTGCAGCCGGTTGTCAGCTGCCCCGGACCTAACCGCTCGAACCAGGGCAGCCCAGGCGCCGACAGCGTTGGACGCGACGCCTTCAGGGACGGACTCGGCGCTCAAGTCCCAGTTCATGGCCCGATCGTAACGGTCGGGTGCGGACCGAGCTGCCCTCTGGTCGCAAAAGGAATTTTCACGCCGTCCGGCGAATGGATTAATCCAAGGAGCGGGCCGTCGGCGGCCCTCGACCTGAATATCCAGGAGCGTTCATCTGAGGGTCTCTCGTTTGCCTCGTGCCAGGATCTTGGCAGCTGCCGGGCTAGTCGTCGCCGCAGTGGCGGTGACCCCTTCCGCACTCGCGCTCGTGTCGGTGCCGGGACCGCCCGTCGTGCCGCCGAGTTCCGCGCCGCCAACTCCCATCGGCACCCTCGACAACGCCCACCCGGTCCTCGATTTCGCTGGCCCGAACCTCAACCCGACCCCAGCGCCGCTCGTGAACTCTCCGGTACCGGCCGTGTGTGTACAGGCGACCTGCCAGGAGTACACGTTGAACGTGGGCGGCGCCGATCCGTTTCTCGTCTCTGTCAAGGGGACCGTCGCTGGGCCGAACGGGGAGTTCAACGCCAACGACGGCTTGGATCTGTACGTCTACGACCCCTCTGGAAGCCTCGTAGCCTCAGCAAACGGCATCGGTTCCAACGGCCAATCGGTCGAAATCGACAAGCCGGCGACCGGCGCCTACACGATTGTCGTTACGTTCACCTACCTGGAGGATCAAAACGCTTCGTATACCGGCGACGTGAGGTTGATGAGGCCCGGTACCAACTGGAGCCCAGCCGGCTGCACCGGGACCGTCGTGAACGGGGTTGCCGGCTGTTACGACTTGCCGCAACTCCAGGTGCTTCCGCCCTACGACCTGACGGTGAGCGGGGTGCCACCGGTTGCGTCCACCCCGCTCGGGTTCCCGATTCCCGATCCTGTGACCATGCCAACGTCGTGCTATCTCGACGAGACCCTCCCCGTTGCCAACCCGAGCGTGAGCGGCGTGCAGCAACCGACGTTGCTCTGCCTGCGATTCACAAGCGACGTGCGGAACGTGGGAGCCGGGCCTCTAGAGATTCAAATCCCGCTGGTGAACGCCGGCGCGTCGGGCGTTACCAGCGCCTACCTACCCGGGGAGTGCTTCGCCCAGCAGGTCGTCACCTCCAACAGCGGCACCTCGGTGACGCGTCCGGCGGGGTCCTGCCTCTTCCACACTCAGCACCTGCACTTCCACTACTCGGATCTGCTCGCCTACTCGCTGTACGGCGTGACATCTACCGGCGGGATCGGTCAGAAGGTGGGCACTTCAGTCAAGGCATCGTTCTGCTTGACCGACGATGACTATTTCGGGTTCGGTACGCCAGGTCCCAACAGCCAGCGCGA
>CAZCCS010000152.1:0-713 GCA_964497005.1 uncultured Acidimicrobiaceae bacterium
GCGGTGACGGTCAACGCCCATCTACGCGACGAGCACGGCTACGACCTGGCCCGGTCAGTGAAATGGGCGCCGTGGGAGATGGAGCGGATCCACGAGCTCGAGCACGCCGAGGCCGACTGCGGCCACCGACACGACAAGGAAGGGGCACGGGGTGGGTGACTTCTACGTGGACGACTTGTTCTACGAGCATCCGAAAGCGCTGTTCGTCGGAGAGGACGCCGCCAATCTGTATGTGAGGGGTTTGGCGTGGGCGCACCGGTACAACACCGATCTGCTGCCGAAGGCGCTGCGGCTGACGTCGCGGCGCGACGAGAAGACGCTGGGCAGGAAACTGGCCGAGACGGCTCCGGGCCAGTCCCATCCTTTGTGGCATGACGAGGGCAGTCATTACCGGATTCACGATTGGAGGGTGCGGAACGCATCCATGATCGCACGCAGAGAAGCAGGCAAAAAGGGTGCTGAAGCCAGATGGCGAAACCATGCGACCGCAGATGCGATCGCATCTGAATCGCATTGCCAAACGGATGCGGAGCCAATGGCTAACCAACCAAAGAACCAAAGAACCAAAGAACCACCGCCCCCTAACCCCCACGGCACACTCACAGTTGTCCGCAGCGACGACAGGGCGGCGGCATATGCCCGGGAAGTCGTCGAAGCCGTAGCCCGACGCCAGCTCGACGCAGCCAAGAAACGCGGGAAGGGTGTCGGCAGCG
>CAZCCS010000152.1:723-7186 GCA_964497005.1 uncultured Acidimicrobiaceae bacterium
GACGATCGCCCGGCGCAACATCGAAGCTCAGCACGGCCAAGCCATCGCCCAGGCGCACGCTTTCGGCCAGGCCGTGAGCGAGGTCGTGGACCGTATCGAGCCGCCACCGCGTGAGCCAGCACGTGACCCGAACAGCGCTTTGACGACCGCTGACGGTCGTTCATTCCTGCCCGGTACCGGATGGCTGTGACCGTCTGCCCGGCGTGTAACGACTCTGGCCGCCACACCTACGAGGCGGGCGGCCAGACAATCGAAGCAGCTTGTGTGTGTGGCTCAGGCTGGGGGAGCGTCCGGGTGCTTGGGCCGGCCCGGCCGGCGCCGGACCTCCAGACAGGCCAGCACCGTTGAGCGATGCCACCAGGGCACGTTGGACAGGTACCCGTCAGGCTCGGGGAACATCTTGCGTGTCCGGTAGGTGCGGAGGCTGGTCGGGGTGATACCGGCCAGCTCCGCTGCCTCACGCGTGCCGAGGATGTCAGGCATTCTCGGCAACGTAAGCGAACCACTCGTCAACGGCCCTAGCCGCCTCATCAATGCTCTTGATCGGGTTACCCCTGTCGTCGCCGTAGCGCGTGAAGCAATCAACCTCTTCGGCCGTGTCCACGCTGTAGACGTTGAACGTCGCGCCACCGCGCCACACAGCCACCAATCCGAGCCCCCGGCCGTCGAAGCGCTGGAGCCTGGTGCCCTCGAAAATCTGCTCAAGCTTGGTGTTCATTTGCTTGCCCTCTCTTTGCTTGCTAGGCCCGGTGCCTAGTGGCCGCGCTACCGACCGAAGCCGGTAGCGCCCACCTAGCGCCGAACCAGCTCGTCCGAAGGCTCCCAGGTACGCCACATGCCGGCATCTTCCAAAGCCTCAGCCTCGGAGCCGTAGCAAGCGTGGTAGATCGGATCGTCGCCCGGCTCTGAGCCCATCTCGAACACGTCGACCATCCATGACGTGCCCATCCGGTTGACGAACAACTCGCCCCCGCCGTAGAGCATCCTGTGATGGTTATTCTTCCTTGCGGTCATCTTGCGCTCCTATCGCTTGATGGCTTGGCCCGGTGGCGATTCGCACTCGCTGCCGGGCCTTTCGTTGGTCTGACACCACGAACGGTAAGCCCCACTCGAACATCTGTCAAGAGCCCCTAGAACATTTTTTGGAGATACACCAGCCGCCAACCATCACCACCTACGATGCGAACCACAACCCAAACCACCGCACGGCCGTACCCTCACCAGGATCGGCGATCGCCCGGGAACGGGCCGGAGCACTCACGCCGAGACACGACGGGCCTCGAGCTGGAACACGCAACCGGCCGGCGTGAGTCAGCGCGCAAATGGTCAGCGTGCGGGAAGATCAGGCAACCCAAAACCTGTACGGGAGGAGCCCGGGCAACCCATGACCAAACACAGCGTGTACTGGGGCAGCCACGGATGCCACAAACCAACCGGCCACGCAGGCGCCTGCCGCTGCTCGTGCGGCAACTACCTGCAAGACGACTGCTACACCTACGGCGACGACATCGACACAGCCCGCACCTGGCAACAACGCCAAACCGAAAAGCACACGGCCAAGGACGCCTCAACAGCCAAAGGCTGATTCGCCCGACTATCCCTACCGTCAGTAGGAAAAACCCCCACGAACACCACGCATAATCTCCGTTATCTGTAAATAGCCTCTGACCTGCGGTTATTCACCACGAAACCCCAGCAACCCACGCCCACCAGGCCGTCAACGAGCGTGCCAGCCACCCCCGCCAGGCCCAAAACGAATGACCCGGGGATGTGCCGCAGCCCGACGCTGATTTGCCGTACTAGCCCCTCGCTGCCGTTGTGCCAAATGGGTTGTGCCGTGGTGCGCTCCGGGTATCGGGATCGGTGATGCACCATGGTGTCGCTATCTGCATCTACGATGTGGTGTCGTGGCCCGTTCCCCGATCTCGGCGGATCAGTGGTACCGGTTTGATCGGGCGGTGAGGCGGGGGGATTCGTTTAAGCGGGCGGCTGATAAGGCGGGGGTGTCGGTTCGGTCGGCGTATCGGCGGCAGGCGGAGATGAAGTTGGAGTTGGGGGCGGGGCCGCGGGAGCTTGTGGCTACCCGCCGGCCGGTTACGGC
Organism: uncultured Acidimicrobiaceae bacterium; assembly: GCA_964497005.1. Taxonomy (GTDB): domain Bacteria; phylum Actinomycetota; class Acidimicrobiia; order Acidimicrobiales; family Palsa-688; genus DASUWA01. The sequence continues at coordinate 2,825 of CAZCCS010000152.1, forward strand.
GGGTGGGTCGTCGAAGAATCCGGCTGTGCGTGGCGGTCGGACTGTGGTGGCGGAGACGGCTCGGGGGGCGATCCCGCGGGACCAGCTGTGTCCGGAGGCTTTGCGTGCTCTGGACGATTTCGGGTATTTCCGGCGGAGGTATTTCGGTCGGATTGCTACTCCGTGGCAGGAGGAGGCGGCGGAGCGGGTCAAGGGGTTTTTGGAGACCCGGAACAAGGAGTTCGTGGTCGTCAACTGCCCGCCCGGGTCGGGGAAGAGCACCTTGTTTGCTCTTGAGATTCCGGCGTGGTTGACGTGCCGGAACCGGGGTTTGCGGGGGATGATCGGCTCTGTCTCCCAGTCGCTCGCCGAACGGTATCTGCTGCGCCTTCGGAACGCTTTGGAGGCGCCGTACCCGGCGAGGGCGGAGACGGAGGAGATGGATCAGGGGTTGGCGTTCGACGCCGAGGCGACCCTGCTCGGCGATTACGGCCTGTTCAAACCGGAAGGCAGTGTCCTGTGGACGGCGCACGCGTTCATCGTCGCCCAACTCGATGACCGGCCGATCACGGAGAAGGAGCCGACCTGGTCGGCGTACGGCCTGGACACGGCGTTCATCGGCGGCCGGTTCGACGTGGCGATCTGGGACGACGCCACCGAAGACAAGCACCTGTCGACCCCGGATCGGATCGATAAGCAGCGGGACAGGTGGGACAAGGTCGCGGAGAAACGGTTGGAGCCGGGCGGGCTGCTCGTCCTGCAGGGGCAGAGGTTGGGGCCGGAGGACCTGTACCGGCACAACCTAGACAAGAAAGCCGGATCATCCCAGGATGCGGACCATGACGGGTGCTGCTCGGCGGTGGAGGGCGCGAAATATCATCACATCGTCTACCGGGCGCACTGGGAGGACCGCTGCGTCGAGGACCACGACCCGGGCCAGTACTACCCGGACGGCTGCCTGCTCGACCCGCACCGCCTGTCGTGGCGGGAACTCGAGGCGGAGATGGAGAACTCGTCGACCAACTTCCGGCAGGTGTACCAGCAGGAGGACATCGACCCCGCCCACGCCCTGGTGGATATGTTCTGGATCAAGGGCGGCACCCACCCCCAGACCCGGGAGGTGTACCCGGGCTGCTGGGACACGGACAGGGAGTTGTGGCAGATCCCTGTGCTGTCGCAGCCGTTCGTGGCGTATATGGCGGTGGATCCGTCGCCGACGAAGATGTGGGGGATCGAACTGTGGGTGTACCACCCGAAAACGAACCTCCGGTTCCTTGTCGCCCTGCACAGGAGCAAGATGCAGATCGGCCAGTTTTTCGACTGGAACGACCCGAAGAACGAGTTCACCGGTTTGCTGCCGCAATGGTATGAGCGGTCGGTGGCGTGCGGGTTCCCCATAGCTACGTTGGTGTTCGAGCAGAACGCCGCCCAGCGGTTCTTCCTCGCCACCGACGCCCTGAAACGCTGGCAGCAGCAGACGGGGGTGAGGGTGATCGGGCATGAGACGTTCGCCGCGAACAAGCTCGACCCGAACCTCGGCCCGCAGATCCTCAGCGAGTTGTACCGGCGTGGCCTGGTCCGCCTGCCGGGTGCGGGGGATCTGGCCCGCATCACGTCGATGAAACTGGTCGAAGAAGTCACGCGGTATCCGCAGGCCCGGACGGATGACCTGGTGATGGCCCAGTGGATGGGCGAAGCGAACCTGCGTCACATCTACGCCCGCGATCCGCAGCAGCGGACGACGTGGCGGCCGTCGTGGTTCCGGCAGCAGGTGCCGGCATGACCGTCCGGCTCTTCTTTCAACGTCCTGACGACCCTGAGATCGACGGGCCGCGTGGACTGTGCGGCTGGCTGTCCTGCGCCGAGGAATGCCTCCTGACCGACTCCGATGTCGGGCCATGCCAGGAAGGCGACGAGTTCATACGGGTTGCCGAACTATGACCACCTCCGCGGAGCAGATCCTTGAGATGTGGCGGACCCGGGTCCAGTCCACCTCTACCGCCATGCAGCGCATGGACGAGATACGCCGCGCCTACAACGGCGACCTCGTCCTCCCCCTCCCGCAGATGGACAAAGTCGAAAAGGCCGCCGTCGCGAACCTGATCCAGCAGGGCATCGACCAGTTGGGTGCCCGCATCTCCAGCGTCAAACCGGATGTCGACTTCCCGTCCGAGAACCCCGGCCAGGCGTTGGCGGACAAACGGGCCCGGCAGCGGCGGATGGCCGTGCTCGGCTGGTGGGACAAGAACATCATGACCGTCCTTGACGGACGCCGCGCCCGCCACCTCCTCGCCTACGCCTCCTCCCCGGTCCTCATCCGCCCGGGCCACTCCTACGAGCACGGTGTCCCCACCTGGCATGTCCGGAACCCGATGGGCACCTTCCCGGGGCCGCGCCCCAACCCCGACGACATGACCCCCAACGACTGCATCTTCCGCTACGAGGCGACGTTGCAGTTCCTGATGCACCGCTACCCGGAGCAGGCCGCCCGGCTCGAAAAGGGGCCGAACCCGACGCCGGACACCCGTTTCGACATCCTCGAATACGTCGACGACGCCGAGTTGGTGATGGTGGCGGTCGGCCGTGAGCCGCCGACCCCCGGCTACGGCCCCCAGTCCTACATTGCCGGCGCCCCGCTCGCCGAGTTGGTCCGGAACCCGAACCGGGCGGGGATGTGTACGGTGGTCATCCCGCACCGGACGAGCCTGGATTTGCCGATCGGGAAGTTCGACGGGATGACCGGCATGTACCAGATGCAAGCCCGGCTCATGGCGCTCACGTTGATCGCGGTGGAACGCTCGGTGTTCCCGCAGGAGTGGCTGGTCGGCCGGCCCGGCGAACTCCCCGAAGTTCTGGTCGAGGCCGACTCGAAGAACGGGCGGACCGGTGTCGTGACCGGCGGGATGCTCGAGGAGCACAACCTGAACCCGTCGGGTGTGTCGATGCAGATGGCGGCGATGTTGGAGGCGAATCAGCGTCAGCAGGGCGGTCTGCCGCAGGAGTTCGGCGGTGAGTCCCCGACGAACGTGCGGACGGGCCGGCGGGGGGCGGACATCATGTCGGCGCAGGTCGACTTCCCGATCCAAGAGGCCCAGACCTTGCTTGCCCGGAGCAAGGAGTACGAGAACATGGCGGCGATAGCGGTCGCCAAGGGCTGGTACGGGAACAAGCAGGTCAGCTTCTACGTCCGGAAGATGAAGGGGGCGTCCGGGCAGGTCACGTACCGGCCGAACGAGATTTTCACGACCGACGTGAACTTCGTGGAGTACCCGCACGCCGGGTCGGACGCGAACCAGCTTGCTGTCCTGATCGGCCAGCTTGTCGGGCTGCAACTCATCAGTGAGGACACGGCCCGCCAGTTGCACCCGTTGATCGACGACCCCCACCACGAGAAGGAGTATGTGGTGGCGGAGGCGTTGGAGAAGGCGTTGGTGCAGGCGGTGTCCACCCAGGTCGGTCAGGGGACTTTGTCGGCGGTGGACGTGGCGAAGATCATCTCCACGCTGGAGCAGGACAAGGGCACTCTCGCCGAGGCGGTCACCGCGGTGCACGAGGCCGAGCAGGAACGCCAGGCCGGGCTAGCCGACCAGCAGAGCCCGGCCGGGGGTGCGCCGGGCCTCGCGCCCGGGCCGGGTGGTGCGCCTGGTGGCGCGGCGATACCGCCCGGTGGTCCGCCGTCGGTCGGGCCTCCCACCCCGTCCGAATCGAACCTCGCCCAACTGCTGTCCACACTTCATGCTCCTCCGCAGCAAGTCGCCGGGGCTGCCTGATGGCCCGCGGCGGGCGTAGGGCCGGGAACCGCGGCGGCCGGTACACGAACCGGACCGACTTGGCCTCGGCGCTGCCGTTGAACGCCCCGACCGGGCTGCCGTACGGGGATAGGGCCAAGCTGATCCAGGCTCAGCGGGCCGTCCCGATGGCACCCGCGCCTTCCGCCCCGTCGGCCACCCCCGCCCCCGCATCATCGCCCGTCGGTGGTGCGGGGGCACCCACCCCCGTCCCCGGTGGCGCCGGACCGTTCCTGCGCCCCACGGAACGGCCGAACGAGCCGGTCACCGCCGGCATGGCACCCGGCCCCGGCCCCGGCCCCGAAGCCCTCGGCCCGCTCACCCGCCCCGGCGGCGGCTCCTCCGTGGCTGGCCTGCTCCAGTCGTTGGCCGGCTCCCCGAACGCCACCCCCGAGGTGCGGGCGCTCGCCTCCTACAGCCAGGGCGGCAAGTGACCTACGTCGGTACCGACCCGAACCAGGCGATCCTTGACGGGCTCACCTCGGCTGTCCGCAACGCCCCCGAACTCGCCTCCAATCCCGGTCTGGCGGTGCCGGCCGCGACATCCCAGGATCCGGCCGGCACCGCCCAAACCCTCGCCTACCAGTCCCAGCAG
>CAZCCS010000153.1:0-809 GCA_964497005.1 uncultured Acidimicrobiaceae bacterium
GAGGCCATGTGTTGTCCGCCTGGGACGGAGATGATCAACAGGACTGGGCGTTCGGTGACCTCCGCGACCGCGGCCCTGAGCATCCGCGCCGGCACCGGGTTGATCGCCGGGGCACCTACTGGGAGACCAAGGCCCGGCAGGGTCACCCTTCCGACCCCTTCGCCCGCTTCCAACTCGACGACTCCAGCGGGCGGGCCGTCTGGAAGCCATCTAGCTTCCACGGTCAGGTGCGCCCCGTTGGTGACGTCCGGGTCGTCGCCGGCGTCCTTTACGACAGCAGCGCGGAACGGGTGTGCAGGGTCGGCGTCCGCAACGTCGAACGTCACTCTTTTTCCCGAGGGGAGTGCGATCTCGACCGCAGCCGGGACTTCCCCGGTGAGAAGGCCTGTTACTGCGGCTTTGGCTGCTGCGGACGCGCAAGTTCCGGTCGTCCATCCGGTCCGCAGCCCTTTGGCCTCAGCGACCTCTGGCGATAGGGGCGGCTCGTGGGGTTGCGGGGTCAACGACGGCGGGCTGACGGGCGTCCAGCGGTCGTGCCCTGCACGGAGCGCAGCCGGTAGGCGGTGGTGTGTTCGGGCGAGTAGAGGTGCGAGCGCCTGGCGACCGCGTCTTCGGACAGGAAGTCGCCGACCATCACGAGCACGGTGAGAGTGGTGCCGGTCGCCTTCAGATCGTGCGCGAGTTGGCCGACCGTGGTGCGGATGATCTGCTCGTCCGGCCAGGTGGCCCGGATCACGATCGCCGCCGGCGTGTCTGCGTGATAGGCGCTTTGAGGAGAGAGCAACTCGGCGGCCAACTCCTCAGGGCGG
>CAZCCS010000153.1:819-7168 GCA_964497005.1 uncultured Acidimicrobiaceae bacterium
CATCGACGATCCGTGTCGGGCGAACTCGGCGACCCCTTCGCCCTCCGGCATCGACGCTTTGGTGCGTCCCGCCACGCGTGTCAGGACGACGCTTTGGGAAACGCCCGGCTGGGTCAGCTCGCGACCGAGGGCGGCTGCAGCTGCCGAAACGGAACTGACGCCGGGCACGATCTCCCAAGAGCGTCCGTTCTCCAGGCACCAGTCGATCTGCTCGCCGACGGCACCGTAGATGCTCGGATCCCCTGAATGGAGGCGTACGATCGGCGTTGAGTCGGCGTGGCGCCGGTAAACGTCGACGACGTCTTCGAGCGTCATGACCGCCGAATCGTGGATGTCTGCTCCAGGCTTGCAGTGCGACAGAAGGGCTTCGGGGACTAGCGACGAGGCCCAGATCACAACGTCGGCAGCGGCCAACCGCTGTGCACCGCGGATCGTCACGAGGTCTGCCGCGCCGGGGCCAGCGCCGACGAAGGAGATCATTTCGCAGCTTTGCGAGTCGCCGGGAATATGACGGTGGCGAGATAGGACGCCGGGGACGTGGCGAGAGCGGAGAGCGAGCCGATGCGTTCACCCGGCATGCCGAGAAGCTCGCCGGCGACCGCGGTTGCGTTGCGACCGCGCTTGGCGGCCTGAGCTGCTATTTCCGGGAGCCTGCGGCCGCCCTTGTAGACGACGAGGGTCGAGGTGGGATCGGCGAGGTCTGTTTCCAGGTTGTCGCCTTCGAGCCCTGTGCGGATCGACAACCTGGTCCGCTCGTCGGCGATGACAGTCCCCGTGCGTGCCGCCAGAGCTTGGAAGGCCATGATCCCCGGGATCTGCTCTACGACTGTCGAAGGGCGAGCCTTGCGGACCTTCTCGGCGACCGAGGAAAAGGTCGAGTAGGTGAGCGGGTCGCCGAGTGTCACCCACGCGACCTCCTCGCCGGCGCTGAGATGCTTGGCGACCGCGGTGGCCGCCGCGTTGATCGACCGGTCTCGCGCGGTCCGCGAGCGGTTCATGGCAAAGGTGACCCGTTCGACCGCGACCTCGGGCACCGCCTCGCGGACGATCGCCTCGGCGCGCCCGACCGAGTCGACTGAAGTTGTGGGGGCGAGAACCCGGTCGGCCCGCCGGAGCGCCGCGACCGCCCGCACGGTAAGAAGGTCGGGCTCCCCGGGCCCGACTCCGATTCCGACGAGTCGCCCGGGCACTGGAGGGTCTGCCCGGAACGAGCCGGGCTGTCCGCCGGCGGCGAGCATGGCCTCGAGGGCGCCGCGGATGAGGTCCGCCTCCGATCGTCCGGTGGCGGTGGCCCGAGATGCGAGCGCCACCTTCAACCGGTCGGGCAGGTAGACGCTGCTCTTCTTCATACCCTAGGAGTCTATTGCTTTCGAGCGACGTAGGGCACCACGTAGGGCACAGGCGGCGAGGAAGGCCTTTACGAGCGTCGGGTCTCCGCCGGGATGGTGATGCACATAAGTCGCCAGGAGCGTCGGCGTCGACCATCCTTCCGTCGTCTCGCCCCAGCGGGAGCGCAAGGAGAGCGCGTGACCGGACGGCCGCATCGACGAGTAGTGGAACTCGTGCCCACGGAACTTGGTCCCGGCGGGCCCGACGAGCGATCCGCTGTTGGTGGTCGCCTCGCGGTAGCCGAGCGTGAGCCGATCGGTCATCGAGCCCTCTGCCGGCAACACACCGGCCATCGCGTGGCCGTCGAGTGACGTGGCTAGCAGGAGAAGGCCTCCGCACTCTGCCCACACAGGAGTCCCTGCTTGCGCTTTCAACCTCAGGTCGTCGAGGAGCCCGTGGTTTTCCGACAGTGCGGAGGCGTGAACTTCGGGAAAGCCCCCGCCGATGATGACTCCGTCCGCTTCTGGGACCTTCGCGTCGGAAAGCGGGTCGAAGGTCGTGACCGTGGCGCCACCCGCCTTGAGAGCGTCGATGGTGTCGGTGTAGGTGAAGGTGAAGGCCCGGCCGGCCGCGACCGCGACGTGCACGGGCGGTCCTGCACCCGGCAGTGGGACCGGACCGGCGGGGGTGGCCGGCGCTGAAGACGCTATGCGCAATACGGCCGCGAGGTCGATGTGTTCGGCCACGGCTCCGGCGAGCAGGGACAGAGACGCCTGCACATCTTCGGGTTGCTCTGCGACCGGGATCAGACCGAGATGCCTGTCGCGCCACGACAGGCGATCGTCACGAGGTAGGGCACCGAGGACGGGAACTCCGAGAGGCTCCAGGGCTTCGCGGAGAAGAGTCGCATGGCCGGCGGACCCGACCTTGTTCAGGACGACGCCGGCGAGCCGCAGCGCGGGGTCGAAGGTCTTGAACCCGTGGACGAGAGCGGCGACCGAGCCGGACATGGCGGATGCGTCGACGACGAGCACGATGGGGGCGTCGAGCATTTTGGCGATGTCCGCAGTTGAGGAGGGAGTTTGGTCGCCGGCGCCGTCGAAGAGTCCCATGACACCCTCGATCACGAGAACGTCGCCGTGCTCGCCGGCTCGAGCCGCCAGCGGGGGGACGGCCGACGGGCCGCACAGCCACGCGTCCAGGTTCCTGGGTGGGCGGCCGCAGGCCAGGGCGTGGTAACCGGGGTCGATGAAGTCGGGGCCGACCTTGGCCGGCGCCGGCCTGTGTCCGGCAGCACGTAGGGCAGCCATCAGGCCGGTGGCAACGGTTGTCTTGCCCACACCCGAATGGGTGCCGGCGACGACAATGCGCGGACCGAGACGACCGGATGTCACGAACTGGATGCTCGCAGCATCGCCGGCGTGGAGGCGAGTCGGTTACCTTTGGCGGTCGTGGTGGTTGGAGGCATCCCGGTGCGAGGCTTCGGTCGCCGGGTCGGTGTTCGGGCTGCGCGGGGACCGTCGACAGCGAAGGAGGGCCTGCTTCTGGTGGGCCACGGTTCTCGCTGCCACCTGGGCGCGGTGGAGATGCAGGCGCTCGGCGACCTTGTGGCGGCGGAGGTTCCTGACGTTGCAGTGGAGGTCGGTTTCCTCGAGCTGAACGACCCGCCGGCGGGGGTGGCCGTCGACCGGCTGGTTCAGCGAGGCTGCCAGAGGGTGGTGGTGCTTCCGCTCGTCCTGCTGGGCGCCGGCCACGCCAAGAGCGACTCGCCGGCGGTCGTACTCGAGGCGAGGGAACGGCATCCGGGAGTTGATTTCCGCTTCGGGGCGCCTCTCGGGGTGGCCAGGGACCTGGTGGAACTGTTGGGCAAGTCCGTGGTGTCGGGGGGCGGCGCCGGGCTTCCGTTGCTCGTGCTCGCCCGTGGCAGCTCGGATCCCGACGCCAACTCCGACGCCTACAAGGCAGCCCGGTTGGTGGGGGAGTGGGCCGGGAGCCCGTTCGTCAACGTTGGTTTCAGCGGGATCACCGGACCATCGGTGCGAGAGGCCGCGGAGGCGATGGTGCGGCTCGGCCACAGCAGGGTTGCGGTCGCGTGGTGGTTTCTCTGCCACGGACGGCTGGTCGACCGGGGCCGCGCGGAGGTTGGCGAGGTGCTCAGCTCCGCTGGGGTAGAGCAAGTCGACGCCGGCTACATAGGTCCCGAGCCTGGGCTCGTCCCGCTGGTGCTACGCCGGTACCGGGAGGTCCTGGGAGAGACGAAGCTGGTGGGCGAGAAGGGTCGCTCGGACGAGGGCGGCTCGAGGACCGGGCTCGGTGAGCCGGCGGTCAATTGCGATCTCTGCGCTTACCGCGCGCCGTGGCCGGGCCGCGAGGACCGGGTGGGCCAGCCGACCGGGGTGGGGCACTCGCATCTGGCGGCGGCGCACCGCCACTCGCACTGAGGCGGCTGCTCCGGCGGGCGGCGGAGGGGTGCGGGACCGCCAAAAGGCTCCGTTTGGTATGTCTGGCGCTACGTGAAAAGGCAAGTGGGTAGACTAAAGGAACTATAGTTGACTAACTCTACCCAGTAGCACTGAGAGGGGCGGAAAAGCGGCCTCGTGCGCCGGCCCCCCTTCCCCGTGCCCCCTGCCCCGTGGCCCGTGGCCCGTGGCCCGTGTCTCAGTGGGCGAGCAGTTCGGCGGGCGGCACAGCGGGCGCGTTGCCCCGAGCCTGGACCGCCATGTCAGCCAAGCTGAACGATTCGAGGTGCCTGCGCATGTGCTCCCCGACCTCGGCCCAGACGCCGAGCAGCACGCACTGGCCCTCGTGGTCGCAGGCCCCGTTCTGGTGAGGCTCACCGAAGTCGCCGGCGACGATGGGGCCTTCGACCGCGCTGACGATCTGGCAGAGGGTGATGTCCTCGGGGGCCCGGGCGAGCACATAGCCGCCGCCGACGCCCCGCTTTGAGCGGACCAGTCCGGCGCCCTTCAACGCGAGCAGGATCTGCTCTAGGTACGGCTGGGGAAGGCCCGTCCGCTCGGCGATATCCCTCACCGAGGTCGGCTGGCTCTGGCCTCCATGCAGTGCCATCGACAGGAGCGCCCTGCTCGCGTAGTCGCCCCTCGTGGATACCTTCACCGTCTCATCGTACCTCTAGGGTGGGTCGGGATGAGTGTGCCCCAACCGGTGATCCCCGACTATCAGGGGCCAAATCTGGTGGGGCTGATACCGGCTTTCAGCGCGCCGCCAGGGCACCGCCCGGTCTGGGTGCCCGAACCGCTGCAAGCCGCCGAGCAGGTGGTTCTCCTCGTGATCGACGGTTTGGGGTGGCTCCAGCTCAAGGAGCGGAGTCACATGGTGCCGGCGCTGTCGAACATGATCGGCGGTCCGATCACATCGGTCGTACCGACCACGACGGCGACTGCGTTGACCTCCATCACGGTGTCAGCCCCGCCGGCGGCGCACGGCATCGTCGGGTACAAGCTGGTAGTCGACGGCCAAGCCGGTCGAGAGGTCATGAACGTTCTTCGCTGGAGGACCCCTTCGGGCGATGCCCGGCAGACCGTCGACCCGGCAGAGTTCCAACCCATCATCCCCTTCGGGGGAAGGCCGGTGCCGGTGGTGAGCAAGGCGGAGTTCAACGGGACGGGTTTCAGCACCGCGCACCAGCGCGGGGCCGCCCTTGCGGGTTGGGTCCAACCGTCGAGCCTTGCGGTCGACGTTCGTCGCGTGGTCGCGGAGGGCGCGCCGCTCGTCTACGCCTACTACGAGGGGGTCGACAAGGTCGCCCACTTCCACGGATTCGGCGATCATTACGACGCCGAGTTGGTCGCGGTGGACCGGATCGTCGCGGACCTTCTCGACAGCCTGCCTCCCGGAGTGGCATTGGCGGTGACCTCCGACCATGGCCAGGTCGACGTTGGACCAAGGGCCCGGGTGCTGGACCCACGGCTCGTCGAGGAAATAGAGATGGCGAGCGGGGAAGCCCGATTCCGCTGGCTGCACGCCCGAAGCGACGAACCTGGGTCGGTCGAGAGCCTGGCCAGGATGGCGGGCGACATGTATGGCGGCGAAGCCTGGGTGGCGACGTGCGATCAGCTTGAAGCCGACGGATGGTTCGGCGGTCCTCTGACCCCCGTTGTACGCGCCCGGCTGGGCGACGTGGCGGTGGTCCCCTTCGAGCCGGTCGGATACCTGGCTCCATCGGAGAGCGGCGAGCCGTTGCTTGTCTGCCGGCATGGGTCTCTGACCCCTGAGGAGATGTTTGTGCCGTTGCTGGGGCAGCGGGGCAAACTGGGTACGTGATGTCCGAAAATCCCATGTCGCAGAGCCCCCAACCAGACGAGATTTTGCTGCTCCCCGGCGGCGACGAGGCCGGATCCCCCCGTGAGCCGGACAAGGAGTCGGTGGAGCAACCCGCGAAGGTGATGCGGATCGGCTCGATGATCAAGCAACTGCTCGAGGAGGTGCGTCAAGCGCCGCTCGACGAGAGGGGGCGAGCCCGGCTTCGGGAGATATACGACACGTCGGTTACTGAGCTGGCCGACGGTCTGTCCCCGGACCTGAAAGCGGAGTTGCAGGGCATGACGTCGCCCTTCGGCCCCGACGAGGTGCCGAGCGAATCGGAGCTCCGGGTTGCCCAAGCCCAGCTGGTCGGTTGGCTGGAGGGGCTGTTCCAGGGAATCCAGGCGACTCTTTTCGCGCAGCAGATGGCGGCGAGGGCGCAGTTGGAGCAGATGCGCCAGCGAAGTCTCCCGGCGCGCACCGACGAGCGGCCGGCGCCGGGCACCTATCTCTGAGGACCCCCGCGAGCGAGCGTTCCCAACGGGCGATCGCCGCGCTAGCCTGGAGCCTCAAAATCACAGTGCTGTAGTTCTCCACAGAGCCCTCCACAGGAGCTGTGGACGACCGCCAGGCGCTGTCCCAGTCAGGTTCCAAGTCGGGTAGCGGCCAAATCCGGTCGAAGGGAGGTCAGCGGAGTCGTGGGGGCGTCGTTCACCCATCTGCACCAGCACACCGAGTTCTCGATGCTCGACGGTGC
>CAZCCS010000154.1:0-7059 GCA_964497005.1 uncultured Acidimicrobiaceae bacterium
CCACCGGCCTCGACGTCGTGCTCGCGGTGGCAGCCGCCCAGTCGGAGCCGGCTATGGCGCGTAGATCATGAAAAAATCACGGGACTCGCGTGTCGGCCCGAGGTACCGCGTCGCCGGCCTTTGCATCCTGGGATAGAGCTTCGAGGCGACCACCTGGGGAGTCCCGAGACCGCTCGGATGGCTGTAGAAGTTGAACGTCACCCACTCCGGGTTGATGTCGAGGGTCATGGCTCGCACCGCGCCGGCCCTTTGAAGCGACTCGGCGAGGCTCTTGGCGGTGAGGGCCGGCCCGGCCACGTACACAAGGGCCCCGTCGGCGGTCACGCCGATCCCTGAACGGGCGACGACCGTGTTCGCTCCGAGCGTCGAGCCCCAGATCGCGGTATCGCTGTAGGTGGCGTTCGATGCCAGGTGGCCGCCGTCCACCATCAGCACCAGGTTCTGCAGCACGGCCACGACGTTCGGGGACATCGAAACCTCGTTGCCCCATGTGCCCATGTCTATCCGCCCGTCCGAGTAGATGACGATCGAGGCGGCGCCGTTACGGAGGGGGACCTGGGTCGTTCCGTCGAGAAAGAACCCGCCGTGCGCATCCTGCACCCGGAAGCCGCCGTTGAACGCTGCGACCGCGTACGGCTGCTGCGCCGAGTTGATGTAGGGCGTCTGAGCCCACGTTCCCCCCGGCTCGTAGGCACCGGGGACCAGGGCCACCCGCACCAGCGTCGGGTCGACCCACACCGCGGACGTGATCTGGCTGGTGTACACGTTGTCGGCCCGGAACTGGGATTCGTACATCGCGGGGACGCCTCCCACCATCGGACCCACCGGGCTCCAGGTTCCTTCACCGGGAAGCTGTGGGGAGACCACCAGGGGGACCGCGGTGGGGGCGGGAAGGTGGCTAGGGACGACCTTCGCCTGGCTGGAGTGAGCAGGGGGGTCCGAAGCCGACGCCGCCGACGCAGAGGGCAGAGGGTTCAGAGCCCGCGGCTCTCCGCCGCGCGAAGGGGCGTTGTGGCTGTAGTAGTACGACTCCAGGCTGTTGGCCAGGAAAGCCGCGTCGTGGCTTCGCAGCCAGTCCGCCCACTTGGCTTGGAAGTTCTGGTTCCCAGGGGTGGTCAACGCACCGATCAACGACGCGCACACAAACAGAACCACCACGGCTACCGCAGCTACGGGGATCAGCAGTAAGCGTCGCAACCGACGGCGCCGGCGCCGGAGTTGTAGAGAGGTTGACAACGGCCTCAGTCTCAGCGAGTCAGGTCAAGTGACCGTCAAGGCTCACGTTAAGGAAAGGCAAAACTACCGCTTTCAGGTGCCAAACCGGCACGCGGGGAACCTAAGTTCGCCCTTGATGCGGACCGTTCCCGAAGGCAGGCGGGGTGACGAAGGCGTCGGCGAGGACGCCGGCGTCGAGGCGAACGCCCGCCTCACCGGAGGGGCGGCCGCACTTCTGCTGGTCCTTCTGGCGGCGGAGGGAGCCACCATCCTGAACGTAAGGGGGTTGCTGAGCACCCACGTTTTCCTGGGCATGCTGCTGGTCCCGCCTGTGCTCGTGAAGATGGCCTCCACCGGCTGGCGCTTCGCTCAGTACTACCGGGGTTCGCCGGCGTACCGCCGAAAAGGGCCACCCCTTCTTGCTCTGCGCCTGCTCGGGCCGGCGGTGGTGGTGCTCACGGTGGTGCTGCTGGCCTCGGGCATCGCCCTGGTCCTTAGCACCGGCTCGGTCCGCGGGCAGCTCCTTACCGTTCACAAGGTCAGCTTCGTGCTCTGGCTCGTGGTGATGACAATCCATGTCCTCGGGCACCTGACCGAAACCGCTCGATTGGCTCCCGCCGACTGGATCCGGCGAACCCGCCGCGACGTGGCCGGCGCCGGAAGGCGGCGGTGGACGCTGGTCGCGAGCGTGGTGGCGGGGTGCTTGCTGGGCGCGGTGATGCTCGGGCCGACCGGGAACTACCACGTGGAGCGACATCTCCGAGAAGGAAGCCCCGGCCCGGGCTCACAGCTGGCACACAGGACCTCTTATCCGAAACTTATCCACGCTCTCAGCGGGGCCTCATAGGCCACCCCCATACTCGAAGACATGCCCTCCAGCGCTTCTCGCGACCACGGACTGCAGAGGATCGGGCGCAGCACCCGTTACCTGGCTGTCGGGTCGCTTCTAGCAGGCGGGGTCCTCTCCGCCGCTGTTGCCAAAGCGCTCCCCGGTCACTCGTCAAGCTCTTCGAGTTCGTCCAATTCGTCGAATTCGTCGTCCGGCACCAGCTCCTCCGGCAGTTCGCAATCGAGCTCGTCCGATAGCTCCCAGTCGAGCTCGTCGGGCTCCCAGTCGTCGTCCGCCGGTTTGAGCAGCCCCTCGCAGTCCCCATCCCAGTCCAACTCGACACCGGTCGCGTCCTCGGGCGGGTCATGACTTCTCGAGTGAGCTTGGGGGCGGGCTCGGTCAGCTTTCCCGCACTCGGAACAACCGCCTTCCTTGCGCTCACCGACGAGGCAGCTACCCGGTCGGCACTGCTGGTGTTGCGAGGCGAGTTGGAGGCAATCGATGCCGCTGCCAGCCGGTTTCGCGCCGACAGCGAGCTGGTCCGCCTCAACGCTGGGGCCGGCCGCCCTCGTGAAGTGTCGGGCCTGCTGTTCGACGCGATCGAGGCCGCGCTTCGCGCGGCCCGCCTCACCGACGGGATGGTCGACCCGACCGTCGGGCACGCCCTCGAGCTGATCGGCTACGACCGGGACTTCCGCGAGGTCCGCCGCGACGGACCCGCGCTCCAGCTCACCGCGAGGGCGGTTCCGGGCTGGCAGGCGATCCAGACCGACCGGTCCAGCCGCACTGTCCACCTGCCCAGGGGCGTCTCAATCGATCTCGGCGCAACCGCCAAGGCCTTGTGTGCCGACCGCGCCGCCGAGAAAGTCGCCGCCGCAACAGGCGCCGGCGTTCTGGTGAGCCTCGGAGGGGACATCGCGGTGCGAGGTGCCGGGCCAGAGGGTGGCTGGAGCATCCGGATAACCCACAACCACGCCGAGTCACCGCATACCGCGGAGGGACCGGTGGTGTCGATCCGCGACGGCGGTCTTTCGACGTCCAGCACGTCGGTCCGTCGCTGGGTTCGTGGCGGCGTGACCATGCACCACATCATCGACCCCGCGACCGGGTTGCCGGCGAGCGAGCACTGGCGGACTGTGAGCGTGGCCGCGGGCACCTGTCTGGACGCCAACATTGCCTCTTGCGCGGCGATCCTTCTGGGCGAGCGCGCACCGCAATGGCTCGAAGAACGGCGCCTCCCGGCACGCCTGGTCGATCCCTGTGGCTCGGTGACCACGGTCGCCGGTTGGCCTGAGGATCAGAGCGGGCGCGCGACCGATCCGATGGAGGCGGCGCTGTGCTGACCGTTCGAACGTGATCGGCTCGAGTGTGATCGGATCGACTGTGACCGCCGCGCTTGGCACCAACTCCAAGGCGCTGTGGTACATGACCCGCGGCTTCGGTCTCATCGACCTCGTCCTCCTGACGGCAACCCTGGTCATGGGGGTGACCCAGGTGGTCCGCTACGCCCGGCCGGGCCTGCCCAGATTCGTCATCTCGGCGCTGCACAAGAACATCTCCCTGCTCGCCGTGGTGTTCCTCGCTATCCACGTGGTCACCGCGGTTGCCGATACGTACGTGTCCATATCGATCGCGGACGTCTTCATCCCGTTCGTCGGCACCTACAGGCCCTTCTGGCTCGGGCTGGGCGCACTCGCCCTCGACTTAATGGTCGCGCTGGTCATCACCAGCCTGGTCCGAGAGCGTTTGGGGCAACGGACCTGGAAGCTGGTGCACTGGACGGCCTATCTGTGCTGGCCGGTGGCCATCGTCCACGGCCTGGGAACCGGCACCGACACGAAGCTCGGTTGGGTGCTTGCCCTCAATGCAGTGTGCGTCGCCGCCGGGCTCGCCGCGGTCTGGTGGCGCCTGGCGAACGGTTGGTCGCCGGCCAACGCCGGCCGCCGCGGACTTGCCATTCTCGGCTCTGTCGCCCTGCCTCTGGCCGCCGTGGTCTGGACGGCCGCTGGACCGCTGAAGCCGGGTTGGGCCAAGAAGGCGGGTACTCCGGCCTCGTTGCTTGGAGCCAGCTCTGCCTCGTCGTCTGCGCCCACAGCATCCGGTGCTGCACCTGCGCCTGCCCTGCCGGTTCCGTTCTCATCCAATTTCCACGGGAGCCAGAGCGAGTCGAACAGCAACTCCCAGGGCGACACGACGCTCAACCTCTCGGGAACCTTCAACGACGGAACGTTTCGCGTGGCCCTAACCGGGCAACCACAACCCGGCGGCGGTGTCCAGCTCACCGGTAGTCAGGTGACCCTGGGGCCTGCGAGCGCTCCATCCGAGTACAACGGCCGGGTGACCAACCTGAACGGCGACACGATCGTCGCAACCGTCGCCGGCTCTTCGGGGCGGTCCTTCACCGTCACCATCCAGATCACCACCATGCACGGCCGGACGCTGGCCGGAAACATCCAGGCCTCGTCGTCATGAGCACGACCCGGTCCCGCACACGGCCAACCCAACCCACCGTGGACCCTGGCGCGACGACCCTGCCCCGGCTTCTATCCACTGCAGACGACCCGAGCTTCGACGGCCATTTCCGGAAATGGGGACAGATGCCCGGCGGCGGGCCCCTCCTCATTGACGAAGTCGAACGTGCCGGCCTGCGAGGCCGGGGCGGAGCGACATTCCCCACCTATCGCAAGCTCGCCGCGGTTTCAACCGGCCGCCGCCCCATCGTGGTTGCCAACGGCACCGAAGGGGAGCCCGCCAGCGTCAAAGACAAGACCCTCTTGGTCAGCGCCCCCCATCTCGTCCTCGACGGTGTCAGCATCGCCGCAGACACGGTCGGCGCCGTCGAGGCTGTCATCTGCGTCGACCGGTCCGACGCCGCATCCACGAAGGCCCTCAGCCGGGCGCTCTCGGACCGGGCGGCGGTCCAAGCGGACCGGGTGGGCATACGCCTCGAGGCGACGCCCTCGCGCTACGTCACCGGGGAGGAGTCCGCCCTCGTTCACTGGCTCAACGGAGGAGACGCCAAACCGACCTTCGTGCCCCCCCGACCTTTCGAGCGAGGAGTCGCCGGCCGCCCGACACTGGTCAACAACGTCGAAACGCTGGCCAACCTCGCGCTGGTCGCGCGATACGGCTCGGGCTGGTTCCGATCCCTCGGCACGACCGAAGACCCGGGCACCGTCCTCGTCAGCATCGTGGGCAACGTGGCTCGCCCGGGCGTGTACGAGTTCCCCTTCGGCATCCCGGTGAAGGAAGTCTTCCGCGCCGCGGGGACCGGGTCCTCCGCCCACTCGGTCCTCGCGGGCGGATACGCAGGGACCTGGCTGCCGGCCGCGACCGCATCCGGGCTCACCCTCGACCGCGCGTCGTTCGCGTCCGCAGGGGCGGTGATCGGCTGCGCATCGATCGTCGTGCTCGGCGAAGGAACCTGCGGTCTCAACACCGCCGCGCAGATCGTTCACTGGATGGCCGGCCAAAGCGCCGGCCAGTGCGGGCCGTGCGTCAACGGCCTTCCAGCGATCGCGAATGCGCTCGACGGCCTGGCGGCGGGAGACCATCGCCGGCGCTGGCACCAGCAGCTGCTCCGGTGGCTCGACATGGCCGAAGGGCGAGGCGCCTGCCACCATCCCGACGGGACGGTGCGAATGGTCCGGTCCGCGCTGACCACCTTCGCAAAGGAGATCGACAACCACCGACGCTACGGGCCTTGCAAACCGGGACCGCAAGCCGCTCCCCTGCCTCGTATGGACGGACCCTGGAAATGAGCACACCGACCCGAATCCTCAACGGCCGCCAAGCCAAAACGATCGTCGTCGACCCGATCGCATGCGAGGGCCACGGCCTGTGCGCTGAGCTGCTGCCCGAGATGATCCGCCTCGACGACTGGGGATACCCGATCATCGATCAGTCCCCCGTGCCCCCCCACCTCGAAGCCCACTTGAAGCGGGCGATCGCAGCCTGCCCCACTCTGGCTCTGCTCGTTCGGAACCTCCGTGACTGACCGGATTTAGAGGTCGACGGCGCTCTTTGGGCGACGAAACGCGCCGATTCCGGCGCGTCTCGCATGCCAAAGCGCGATTCGCCGCCCGAACTGCTACTCCCCTTCCGGCCGATCGACTGGCGCCGGCATAGGCCGATCGGCTCGAGCCGGCGCCGATACCTTTCACACATGGAGCAGGCGTACGACCGGATAGGAGTCGGCTACGCCGCCCGTCGCCGGCCCGACCCGCGCATCGCGTCGATGATCGAGCGGGCGCTCGGCGACGCGCGTTCGATCGTTTCCGTCGGTGCGGGGACCGGCTCGTACGAACCGGCCGGCGCCAGGCTGGTTACCGCCGTCGAACCCTCGACCGTCATGATCAGCCAACGTCCCCCGGGCAGCGCTCCGGTTGTCAGAGCGGTGGCGGAGAATCTTCCATTTCGGGCCAACGCTTTCGACGCGGCGCTGGCTGTCCTCACCGTGCACCACTGGTCGGACGTTCACTTCGGGCTCGAGGAGATGCGCCGAGTGGCGCACAGGCATGTGATCCTGACCTTCGACCCGGAGGCCCACAGCCGGCACTGGCTGGTCGACTACGTCCCGGAACTGAAGGCGATATTCGCCGCCAGCCCGCCAGTCGAAGAGTTGGCGAGACTTATAGGTGCGAGATCGGTGAAGGTCATTCTGCTTCGCCATGACACGCCCGACGGAATGACGGTCGCTTACTGGCGGCTCCCTCACGCCTACCTGGATCCATCAATCAGGGCAGCCGGATCCGCGTTCCACCAGGTCGAGCCCGATGCGCTCCGCCGGGGATTGGACCGCCTGGAAAAGGACCTCGCCTCCGGCGAGTGGCAAGCCCGCTACGGGCACCTGATGGCTCTGGAAGAGATGGACGTGGGCATGCGCCTGCTCACGTCGTAACCGAAGCAGCCGGCGCCCGACGGCTGCCGCCGGCGCGCTCTTCTCGGCACCGACGGATTCTCGGTGTGGGAGCCGAGGGCGTCTTTGGGAGACGAAACGTCCCGAATGCGGCGCG
>CAZCCS010000155.1:0-7021 GCA_964497005.1 uncultured Acidimicrobiaceae bacterium
TCGGAGTCGTCCAGGGTCCGGTCCGGAGCTCGGAACCTCAAGCGGAAGGCGAGACTCTTCTTTCCGGCGCCGATCTGCTCGCTGCGGTAGACGTCGAACAGCCAGCAGGACTCGAGCAGGTCCCCACCGGCCCTTGTGATGGTCTCGAGCACCTCTTCGGCCGGGACTCTCTCGTCGACGACGAACGCAAGGTCCACGTCGCCGGCCGGAAATCGGCTCACCGGTCTGGACTCCAATGGCCTTCGCGGTTCTTCGGAGAGTGCTTCGAGCGAGAACTCCAGGAAGCCGATTCTCCCGGTGAGGCCGTAGGCGTTCACGACGGCCGGGTCGACCTCGCCGAGGTTTCCCAAGGTGAGACCTTTCAGGCCGGTGACGCGTGCGGCACGGGCCGGGTGCCATCCGGGGGCCGTGTCCCCCTGGACGCGAGGCCCTTCCAGCCTGAGCGCGTCCGCAAGGAGCCGCCATGTGCGCGCCGACGCGATAGCTGGACGGGAGTCGCCATCGGCGGCGGCCGTCGCCGGTGCGACGATAACGCCGACCATCTCGGTTTCCGTGGGGGTAACCCGATCCGGCGGCGGCAGAGCGAACACGTTGCCGATCTCGAACAGGCAGATGTCGCCGGCCTGGCGATCCCGGTTGAACTTGACCGCCTTCAACAGACCCGGCAGGAGCGATGTGCGGAGGATCGACTCCGAACGGTCCAACGGGTTCTCAAGCTCAACCGCGGCCGGGTCAAGGCCGGCCCGCTCGAGGTCGCCCGGCGCGAGGAAGGTGGTCGTCCAGGCCTCGTCGTAACCCGCGCCGGCAAGGATGTCGCGGACCCGCCGGCGTTCCTTCTGATAAGAGGTCAGGCCTCCGGCGTGGCCACTCGTACCAGCCGGCACGGTACGACGGATCTTGCTGTAGCCCCACATGCGGGCTACCTCTTCGATGACGTCTATCTCGCGTTCGGTGTCGAGCCTCCATGAAGGAACGGCGACATCGAGTGCCGTACGGTCGGGAGCCGCGTCAACCGCATCTTTTTCCTGGACCACCGCTTCGAATCCGATCGGCTCGATCAGGCGGGCAACGTCCTGACCGGTCAACTCGGTGCCGAGGATCTGGTTCGTCCTCTCAGTGCGAACGGTGACGGTCCGTCGAGGCGGCAGCCAACGGTGATCGACGACATCGACGGTCGGTCCGCGGCGCACGTCCGAGCCGCCGGGGATCGACGAGAGGAGTGCAACGAAACGGTCGACCGCGTGGAACGCGATCTGCGGGTCCACCCCTCTCTCGAAGCGAACCCTTGCCTCGGAATGCAAGCCCAGCCGCGTGCCTGTGCGGGCTATGGCCATCGGCGAGAACCACGCCGCTTCGAGCAGAACTCTCGTCGTGTCCTCGGCGATCTCGGCGTTGGCACCGCCCATGATCCCGCCGACGCCGACCGGTTCGCCTTGCGCGTCGCAGATGACGCAGTCGTCCTGTTGCAAGCTGCGCTCCTCCCCGTCGAGGGTTCGCAGCACCTCTCCGGGCCGGGCACGTCGCACGAGGATGCCGCCCCCTCCGAGGCGTTGGAGGTCGTAGGCGTGGTTTGGTTGTCCCAGGTCGAGCATCACATAGTTCGACACGTCGACGACGGCGCTGATGGGCCTCATGCCCGCAAGAGTCAAGCGGCGGGCGATCCACGCCGGCGACGGGCCGCGAGGGACGCCTTCCAGGACCGTGCCCGTGAAGCGAGGGCACAGATCCCCGGATTCCACGGTGATCGGCGCGGTGCCGATCGCGTCGTCGACCGGCGGTGGTGCCGGGGTTTCAGGGAGCGACCAGGGTTCGCCGAGCCTGGCGGCGAGATCCCGGGCTACACCTGCCATGCACAGCGCGTCGGGCCGGTTGGCGGAGATGTCCAAGTCGAACACCACATCGGGGTGAAGGTCGAGCGCCTCCACCAGAGGAGTGCCCGGCTCCGCTATCCCGGCCGGAAGGATCATCAGACCGTCGGCCGAACCGGACGCATGGGGCAGCTCCAGTTCTGGCGGGGAGCACAGCATCCCGTTGGACCACTCGCCGCGCATCTTGCGTCGGGAGATCTCGAAGTCGCCGGGAAGGATCGCCCCGACGGGCGCCAGCGGGACCAGGTCTCCCACCTCGAAGTTCCATGCTCCGCAGACGATTTGGAGCGGGTTGCCGTCGCCGGCGTCCACATCGACGAGCCTTATCCTGTCGGCGGAGGGATGGGCGCGGATTTCGAGAACCTTGGCAACGACCACGTCCTCGAGGCCGGCGCCGACATGTTCGACACCTTCGACGACGAGGCCTAGCTCGGACAGCGCGGTGGCGAGATCGGACGGGTCCGCGTCGAGCGCCGCGTAGTCACGAAGCCAAGAAAGGGGTGCACGCATCGAGAATTCCTAGAACTGGGAGAGGAAGCGGACGTCGTTGTCCAGAAGCCAGCGCATGTCGGCGAGGCCGACCCGCACCTGGGCCAGGCGGTCGATCCCGAATCCGAAGGCGAAACCGCTGTATTCCTCCGGGTCGATGCCGACGGCCTCGAACACGTTGGGGTCGACCATGCCGCAGCCTCCGAGCTCGATCCATCCTGAGCCGCTGCAGGTCCGGCAACCGCTGCCGCCGCAGATCGGGCAGGTGACTTCGAACTCGGCCGAGGGCTCGGTGAACGGGAAGTACGAGGGTCGCAGCCGGGAGTGAAACCCCGGGCCGAAGAACGCGTTGGTGAACTCTTCGATCGTGCCGGCGAGGTCGCCGAAAGTGATGCCTTTGTCCACCACCAGTCCCTCGATCTGGTGGAACACCGGCAGGTGCCTCGCGTCGGGGGTGTCGCGCCGGTAGCACCGTCCCGGCATGACCGCATAGATCGGCAGCTGCTTCGATTCCATCAGATGGATCTGCACCGGGGAGGTGTGGGTGCGAAGCAGCACGGTCTCGGGTTCGCCGAGCTTGAGGTAGAGGGTGTCCCACATGCCACGCGCCGGGTGCGCAGGGGGCATGTTCAACGCTTCGAAGTTGTACCAGTCGGTTTCAGCTTCGGGCCCTTCGGCGACGGTGAAACCCATTGAGACGAAGGTGTCCTCGAGCTCGTCACGTGTCTGGGTTACGAGATGAAGGTGGCCCCGACTCCTCGCCATCCAGCTGAGCGGTTCGGCGGCCGGCTCTGCGAGTGGCTCGGTCAGGTCGAGTCGTTCCGACTCGTTGCGGACCAGGGTCTCGGCCTCTTCGTGGGTGGCGCGTGAACGGTCGGCCGCCTCTTGGAGCCTTGTTCGGGCTGCGTTGAGGAGGGCTCCTGCGCCGCGCCTATCGGTCGGAGGAAGCGTTCCGACCCGAGTCTGCAGCGTGGCCAGCTCCGAGCGTCGCCCCAGGACGTCGCGCTCCGCGTCCCGGAGAGTCTCCAGGTCGGCGGCTGCCCGCAGGCGGGCGAGCCCGGATTCTTGGATGGAGTCGACGGTCTTTTCGAAGGCCTCGAGGGTGTTGGGTCCGGTCACAGTTCCTGCAGCTTGTCCAAGTCGAGAAGGGGAAGCGTAAAGGTAAACGTCGACCCCGTCCCGAGATTTGATTCGGCGCTGAGGTCCCCGCCGTGGGACTCGACCAGACCCCTGCTGATCCAAAGACCGAGGCCCGATCCGGTCGGGCGGCCTTCTGAACGGCGGAAGAACTTGGTGAACACCTTCGGAAGATCCTCTCCGGGTATGCCGTCACCGCGGTCTGACACCGAGACCGACACGCAGTCGTCGCCGAGTGCCCCCTCGATCCGCAGCCCGTGGGGAGAGCCGTATTTGCAGGCGTTCTCGACCAAGTTGGTGAGGACCTGCTCGACCTTGTCCGGGTCGGCGTAGACCTTGGGAAAGCCTTCGGGGAACTCGACTTTGGAGTCGAGCTCGGGGTATTCGAGGCCGACCTTTTCGACAACCGTGGCAGCGAGCCGGGGGAGGTCGACGAGTTGCCGGCGCAGCCGCAGGCGACCGGTCTCGAGCCGGCTGATGTCGAGGAGTTCGGTGATGAGGCGGGTGACGCGGTCGGCGTCGTGGTTGACCTGCTCGAGCATCATCTGCTTTTGGTCGTCCTGCAGGCGGTCCCAACGGTTGATGAGAAGGCTGGTATAACCCTTCACCGAGGTGAGCGGCGAGCGCAGCTCATGGCTGACGGTCGAGACGATCTCCATCCCGCTGACGCCGGTTCGGGCGCGTCTGGCGGAATTTCGGAACGACACGATCGCGGTCTCGATCTTGCCGGCGGCGTCACGCTGGAAGGATCCGGAGAGGGAGGCGACCAGGTCGCGGCCATCTCGTTTTCGGAGGACGATGGTCTGCTCGGAGATCTCGTTGACGGAACGAAGGCGAGTGGAGGGGTGCCACGCGGTGCTGAGGTCGCGACCATCGAGATCGCGGGCGGCGAGGGTGTCGGAGCACAACCGGCCGACGAGCTCGTCTCTGGTGTAGCCGGACATTTCGAGCGCAGCCTTGTTTGCGTGGACAATGCGCAGATCGGCGTCGAGCACCAGCAGTCCGTCGGAAAGAAGGTCGGTCATTCCGTCCGCTGGGAGGTGGTGGGGGTGGCCGGCGTTGGTGTGGCCCGAGTGGTTCGTGTCGCCGGTCGTGTCGCCGGTCGGGTCGGTGCGGTCGGTGCGGTCGATGTGGTCGGTCATGCGGCGCCTCTCGCGCCGTGGGTCGGGGTGGATGGTTGCACGTCGCTGGCCGCCTCGTCACCGCCGGAGGCTCGGCGCCCGCGGCGCTGTTGCCGGGCGGCCTCGAAACAGAGGATCGAGCCGGCGACCGCGACGTTGAGCGACTCCGTGGGCCCTGCCATCGGGATGGTGAGTAGGCCGTCGAGCGCGACCGAGGCCCTCTCGGGAATTCCGTGGGCTTCGTTTCCGAGGACCAGCGCGGTGGGGCCGGTTAGGTCGGCTTCGTTGTAGTCGCATCCTCCGCTGGTTGCGGTCCCCCAGCGCTTCGTGCCCCATTTGCCCAGCATGTCAAGAGTCTCGCCGAGTTCGCAGTCGACGGCGATGGGAAGATGGAATATCGCGCCGGCGGTGGCCCTCACCGTCTTCGGGTTGTACAGATCCACGGAGGGTTTGCACAGCACCAGCATGTCTGCGCCGGCGCCCGAAGCGGCGCGGATCAGCGTTCCGGCATTTCCCGGGTCGTTCACGCCGGCCAATACGACCACCAGAGAGGATCGATCAGGTTCCGGTGAGGACGGCGTGGGGCTCGCCGGCGGGGGCGGCGGGACCGTCGATGCGTTCAGCAGTGGGACGTCAACTCGGCGAACCGTGGCGGCTATCGGTTGCGGGGTGACCGTCTGGAGCGCCCGTTTCAAGACGTCGGACTGAACCTCCAGGATCCGTGCTCCGGCGGCTTCGCAAGCTTCGGCGAGTTCCCGGTCGGAAGGACGGGCTGTGTCCACCTCCAGGAACACGGTCTCGATTTCCGCTCCTGCCGTACGGGCTTCGGCGACGAGCTTGGGGCCTTCCACCACGAACAGCCCCGCATCCTGCCGGGCTTCGCGCTGACGGGCCAGGCGACGTAGGCGTTGAACCGCCGGATTGCGCACGGCAACGGGGCTCAGGGGAAGTCGCCCCTGCTGCTAAGCGCTGACCGAGCCGGCGCTCTCGGCGCCCTCGGCACCGGATAGAGCCTCCTTGGCCACGCCGACGATCGACGCGAACGCAGCCTCGTCACGCACGGCGAGATCGGCGAGAATCTTGCGGTCGACCTCAACGCCGGCGGCCTTGAGGCCGGCGATCAGGCGGCTGTAGCTCATCCCGTTCGTCCGGGCGGCCGCATTGATGCGTTGGATCCACAGTTGGCGGAAGTCACCCTTGCGCGCCCGCCGATCACGGAAGGCGTACTGGAGGGAGTGCATGACCTGCTCGTGGGCGGCGCGGTAGCTGCGGCTCTTGTTGCCGTAGTAACCCTGCGCCTGCTCCAAAACTGCGCGGCGATGCTTTTTGCTGTGGACGGCACGCTTGACCCGGGCCATCGGGTGCTCCTTTCAGGGGAAACCAGGTATTGGAAGGACTTTGGTGCCGGCGTGGCGCCGGATCCGTTCAGATGCCTAGAAGGCGCTTGACCGCTTTGACGTCGCCGGGGGCCACGTCGACCTCCCGGCCGAGGCGCCGGGTACGAGTTGACGGCTTCTTCTCGAGAATGTGGGATCGGAAGGCCTGCCGGCGGCGGAGTCGCCCGCTTCCTGTGATCTTGAAGCGCTTTGCTGCGCCCCGGTCGGTCTTCATCTTCGGCATCAATGTGCTCCTGGTATCGGTCGTATCAGGGGTTGTTCTGGGTGAGAGAGGTTGCAGGTACGTCCTCGGGGACGGTGTCAGGAACGATGTCGCGACCGGTGTTGGGGACGTCGCCCTGGTTTGGCTGCTCCGTGACTTGCTCTGTCGTCTGTTGGATGGCTTGCTGATTCGACTGCTCTGCCGTCGGGGTTGGCTCCTCGGTCGTCCCAGCCTGGTCCGTGCCTCGCCCGGAACGCCTTGTTTGATTGGCTTCGGGGTCCGCGCCCGCGCCGTTGGGCGAGGGCTTCCTGACCTGCTGGGCCCGGCGGTCGGGGGCGAGCACCATGATCATGTTTCGACCATCCAGCTTCGGGGCCGCTTCCACCTTCGCTATCCCGGCCACATTCTCCGCCACCTGATCGAGGATCCGCTTTCCGAGTTCCGGATGGCTCATCTCGCGTCCTCTGAACATGATGGTGACTTTGACCTTGTGGCCTTCACCGAGAAAACGACTGACCTGCCGGGTCTTGGTGTCGAAGTCTCCGCTGCCGATCTTCGGGCGGTACTTCATCTCCTTGATCCCTGTGGTCGTCGATTTCCTACGAGACTCCTTCGCCCTTTGAGCCGCCTCGTACTTGAAGCGGTTGTAGTCCATCACTCGGGCGACCGGGGGGTTGGCATCGGCGGCCACCTCCACCAAGTCCAGGTCCAGCTGCCGGGCGATGTTGAGGGCTTCCGGGAGTGGCTTGATCCCCAACTGCTTTCCATCGGGATCGATCAACAGCACTTCCCGGGCGCGAATCCTCT
>CAZCCS010000156.1:0-6983 GCA_964497005.1 uncultured Acidimicrobiaceae bacterium
GGGTCACCACTGAGGTGCAACTCGCCATCGAAGCCAAGCAGCAATCCAGTTTCGAGAAGCAGCTGAACTGGCTGAGCGGGCGGTTCTCGGTTCCCGACCTGTTCCTCCATCTCCTGGTCCACGGCGCGGAGTACGACCACATCGTCTTCTCCCCGTACCTGTTCTGGACGACGACCGTGTGCATGCCGCTGGTAGCGGACCGCGCCGTAGTGATCCCGTGTCTTCATGACGAGGAATACGCCCGCCTCGATGTGGTCCGCCCAGTGCTTGGCGACCCGCGCACCGTGTGGTTCCTGTCCGAACCGGAGCATCAAGTGGCCCACAAGCTCGGACCGGTTGCGGAGAGACATTTGGTCACTGGCGCGGGCGTCGATCCCCCTTCCTCCTACGACGCCGACGGCTTCCGGCAGAAGTATGGGATCACCCGGCCTTTCGCGCTGTACGCGGGGAGGCGCGAGTCGGACAAAGGCTGGGACTGGCTTCTGTCGACGTTCAGCGAGGCAGTCCGAATCAGCGGTGTCGAGCTCGACCTGGTGACAATCGGTGTTGGCGAGGTTCACGTACCCCAGCAGCTGGGTACTCGGGTCATCGACCTCGGCTTCCTTGGCGAACGTGACAGGGACGACGCACTGGCTGCTGCAGCCGTCTACCTCCAACCGAGCAGGATGGAGAGCTTCTCGCGTTCGGTGATGGAAGCGTGGCTGGCGGGAACGCCAGTGCTTGCGGTCGCGGACGGCGAAGTCGTGGCCTGGCACTGCCAGCGTTCCGGCGGGGGCCTGACCTTCCGCGGCGCCGAAGACCTCGCCACCGAGCTGAGAACCATCTGCGATTCCCCCGAGGAATCCGCGTCGATGGCCGAGCGAGGTCGTCAGTATGTGCTTCGCGAGTATTCCTGGCCGGTCGTTCTGGACCGGATGGAAGCCGAGCTGGAGTCGCCTGCTTGGCGACCGTGATCGTCGCCGGGAGCTACCCGCCCATCCCGGTCCCAGCCGCAGGAGCGACGGTCGACGCCGTTCGGCGCAGCCTCCTCGAGGGCAACCAGGTGAAGGTCGTCTCGCCCCGACCCAGCGCGGCCCATTTTGCTGTGCCACTTCTCGGTGTATTCGCTGGACGGCGGCTCAGCAGGTTGAGGCGGCTCACTGGCAGCGATCGCCTGGTCTTCTGTGTCGAGCCGGGCCTGCCGTTCGACCCGCCGGGGAGTCCGTCCGCCTTCGCCGGCTGGCGAGCGTTGACCACCGCTCGTCTCCTGGCCCGATCCTTTCGCCGGTTCGAGCACACCACCCTGATAGTGGCTGGAGACACCGGAGCGCCCGACAACGCGGTCCGGATCCTCCGGCGCGCGGCGGACGAGGTCATCGATGACCCGCGTCGCGGCGAGACTCCATCAGGTGTCACGACTCGGGGTCCGCTGGAGATGCGGCCCCGGGACCGGGTGCGGCGCCTCATCGGAGCGGTGGCACGCCGGGTGCTGAACCGCTAGGGAACGCCGAGCGTTGAACGGCTAGCCCTTGCGCACTGGGCCCCGGTCCCATTCGGAACCCACGTCGACCCACTGGTCCCAGATCTCCTCGGGGCTGAAGACCCAGTGCCGAGACAGTCTCCTTCTCGCGGCGGCGGCCCAGACCACTTTGGATGCGAGGTCCAACTTCTCGGTTCCTCCAGGTGATTCGGCAAGTGCTCGGCGAGTCACCACATACGCCTTGGATACCGGGGCGTTCCTCAACATGGTGAGCGCTCGGTTGCGTCTCGCCAGCCGGTTGACGAACGGGCTGTTTCCGCCGCTGGTCGCCGAGTGGCGGTGCTCGACGACCGCGCTCGGGTCGTATCTGACCGTGAGCCCGCAGAGCCTCGCCCGCCAGCACCAATCGGCGTCCTCGTAGTAAGCGAAGTAGGGCTCTGCGAGCCCGCCGAGTCGGTCGATCACGTCGCGTCTTGTCACGAGAGCAGTGCCGCTGCCGAAGAAGGGCTCCGACGCCTTGTCCCAGCGACCGTCGTCGGGGCTTTCGTCACCGATGTCGCCCAGGACACCATTGTCGAGCAGATAGCCGCCCGCTTTGTTGAGCAACCGGCACACCGGACCGGGCGGAGCGGGCTCTCCGTTGATGCTGACGTTGTCGGCGTCAGGGTCTTCTACCGGTACATAGAACGGAGCGCACGGGACGGTCCACCTCCACGACCCCGATGCGCCATCCGCCGATCCCTCTAATTGATGTACTCCCGGGCCAAGGAGCCGGTCGAGCACTTCCAGGCCGTTCGAGGTGACTGAGAGAAGCCTGCTTCCCAGATCACGATGGTCGCCCGGAGCTTCGTGAACATCTGGGAGCACGATCTCCCGATACCAGCCGTGACGAATCACCTTCGGGACGACGCATGCTACGCGAGGGTCCGAAAGCGCTCCGGCTGCTGAGCTCAACCATTCTGGGCCGGCGACGGCGTCGTCGTTGAGCAGGGCGATGAGGTCGCCGCTGCTTTCGCGGATTCCGAGGTTGACCCCGGCCGCGTAACCGAGGTTGGCCTCGGATCGGACCACCCGAGCTCTATGAGCGTGGCCAATCCGCGAAGCGGCGCGGTCTAGCGATCCGTTGTCGACCATGATCACTTCGTCGGCCTGTTGTTCGGCCGAGCCGAGACACGCGTCGAGCCACTCCCCGGGATTGTGGGACAGGACGACGACCGAAGTGGTTGGCACGGTCAGGTCACTTGCAGCCGGTCGACGAACCACCTCGCCGCGCGATCAAAGCTGCGTGCCGTCACGAATTCCCTCGATCGGTCGGCGAACCGGGCGCGGCACTCGGGATCGGTGAGAAGGCTGTCGATCACCTTGGCCAGGTGCGCCGGCGTGACGCCCGGATCGACTCTTGGCACGAAGTCGGGGAGCCCCGCCTGCGGACCCAACGCGGTGACGATGACCGGTATCCCGTATGCAAGGCAATCGGCCACTGCGCCCGAGGTTTCGCCATTCGAAGACCCCCGGAGCTGCACTGCGACGGCGGCCCGACCGAGCCAGGCCCGGTACTGGTCGTCATCGATGTCGCCCGTGAACACCGTCGAGTCGGAGACATCGAGCGTCTCTGCCAAGCCTCTCAGTTCGTCGAGCAGGTCCACGGAGATCGGCCCCACGAATGCAAGTCGCGCGGCGCCGTGGTCCGTCTCAGCGAACGCGCGGATAACGGTATCCGGCGCCTTGAGCGGGTTGACCAAGCCGAACGAACAGATCAGGCCTTCCTCGACGGTCGCTGAGCTTCTTTCAACAGGTGACGGATAGGCGTACTCCCAAACCGCCACCTTCTCGCGATCCTCGGGATCGACGTCAGTTCCGATCATCTCGGCCGCTTCCTGAGACGTGACGAAGACCTCCCTGGCCAGGGACACGACCTCCCTGGCCATGAGCAGACCGTGTTCCTGAGCAACACGAGAAGGTTGCTCCGCCTCTTCGATCTCTGGCTTCAGCTCGGGATACATACCGGCGAGTGCGGCTCTGAGCCCTTCCGGCACCGCTCCCCGGGCTTCCCCGTGGAGGTAGAGCCCGTTGAGCCTGGCGTCGTGGGCCTGCACCACGGCGTCGATGCGGTCGACACGAAGAAGCTTGAGTGCGCCGCCGTGGAACTCGCTGTTGCCTACGGCCAGAAGTCTCTCGTCGTAACCACCGATCGAGCGATCGAGTTGTGGAAGCGACCCCGGTTTCGGGCCCGAGGCTATTGATGCGGCGTCACCGTCCGCGAACACGTCGACATCCGCAACGGCGCCGAGGCTCTCGACGAGCCGTTCTGTGTAGTCAGCAACCCCAGTGCGGGCAGGGGGTAACGGGGACACGACTGCCACCAGCGGACGCCGGCGCCAGCGGGAAGTCTCCGGCAGCGAGAGCACTTGTTCGTACACGCGGACCGCTGCCTTGCCGACGTCCTCCCAAGTGTGGGTGTGGTTCCTGGCCCACTCGATCAATTCCTCCCGGAACGCTTGGTCCGAAAGACCCCGCTCGAGTGCCTCGGTGATGGCTTCGGTCGAGTAGGGATCAAAGGTGGCGCTCGGTGCGACGAGCTCCTGAAGCGACGAGGTCGACGACGCGATCACGGGGGCGTGGCATGCCATTGCCTCGGCTACCGGTAATCCATATCCCTCATAAAGGGATGGGTAGACGATCAGTTCGGCGCTCTGGTAGAGGAGGACCAGTAGTTCGTCTGGGACGTACCCGGCAAGTAGGAGCTGCTGACTGATCCCTAGCTCGCGCGCCCTTACCTCGAAGTGGTGCCTTTCGGGGGGCTTGAGGTTGCACACGAGCACGAGTTGACGGGTGGAACGGACGTGTCCCGGCACGGCGGCGAAGGCGTCGAGGAGAGCCTCCATGTTCTTGCGCGGCTCTACTGCGCCGTTGTAGACGACGAATCGATCGTCGAGGCCCGGTAGCGCTTGACGGGCCGCCGACAACGATTGATCGCGATCGCCGGGGGGACCGAAGATCTCCGCAGGGGCCGCTCCGACGACCGTCACTTTTTCGGACGGGATACCAAGAAGCGCGATCGCGTCGTCGGCTGCTGATCGGGAGAGGGTGACCACATGGTCGGCCGCCCTCACGAGCTCTCGCCTGGCCCGGTACCTCCGCCGCTGGCCGGGATCCCGGAGGTAGATCTCCGGGAAGATCTCTGGAATCAGGTCGTAGAGAGTGACGACGAGCCGCATGCCCCTTCTCGACGCCTGACGCGGCCATAGGTCGGACACGGGTACGTCCAGCTCAAACGGAGACAGGACGTGGAAGATCTTGCTGGCCTCGCTCCAATCGGGTTCGGTCGTGACCGTCACCTTTTCGCGGATCGGCTCAAGTCCGCTGATAACTGGCATGGCCGGGTTCACCAATACCTGGTTCACCAGTTGCGGTGCCGCGCGGGTGACCGCCCTTGTGAAGTCCAAGGCGTAGCGGGCGATTCCTCGCTCTCGGTAGTGGGGGCTCTGCGCCGCCTGTAGGTCGATCACCACCGACCTGCTGAACCGGCTCATCAGGTCGGGCTCTTTAGCTGCTCCAGCCTCTCCCGGAGGAGTGCGATCTCAGAGCTGAGCCCTGTCACCTCAGCGGACAGTCGGGTAAGGGTTCGCCCGATGATCTCAGCCACCTCATCGGCGGCGTCGCCTTGGTCCCCGAGGATGCGCTCTACCTCTGCAATCCTGGCACTGACCTCGCCAACTGCTTCATCCGCGGTACTGGCCGCGATCGTTCGGATCAGTCCGCCGATCGCCCTCTCTCGCAGCTGATTGACCGTGCTTTTGGGAGACGGCACCGGGTGATTGTAACTACTCGTCCGGTCCCCCAAAGGGTCTTGGAATTCCTCGAGAGTTTTCGCGGCGGCCCGGTCGGCGGCGTGCCGCGGTGACCCGCAGAACTGAAGCAAAGGCGCCGCCACTATTGGCCAGTGGTATCGCTCACGTACACGCTCGAAGGACTCTTCGTGCGGACGATCACTCTCAAGCGATTCAACGAGGGCCTGTGCCAAGCCGTCGACATCGCCGGCGACGGCAGTTCGCGCCAGACCGGCGCCGGCGAGCTCTTCGGCGAGCACGTCTCCCTCAGTGAGCACCATTGGCAGCGACGCCCACAAGTAGTCGAGCACCCTTGTACGGAACGAGAATCGTGTCTCGATGTGTTCGAGGTGGGTGCTCACTCCGACGTCTGCGTCGAGGAGGAAGTTGGCCCGGTTGTCGTAGGGCACCCACCCCTCCTTGAAGAACGCGACCGAATCTGTGAGTTGAAGTTCGTCGGCGGTTTGGCGGGCCTCGACGGCCGCCCTCATTGCAGGTATCGCTGGATTCGGGTGCTGCATGCCGAGGAAGACGAGCTTGGCGGTCGGGACGCGCTGGACGACCTTGGGCATCGCTCGGATCAATGTCACCGGGTCGAACCAGTTGTAGACGCCGCCCGCCCAGAGCACCACTTTGTCGTCAGCGCCTATCCCCTTCATCGTGCCCTTCAGGCCGGGGCCTGTTCGCTCCGGCCTGGCGACGGGTAGGCCGAACGGAACCACGCCCAACAGCTCGGCGAGTGTGGGGTCGGAGTCGTAGACGTAGGGGTTGACCCTGCCGATGGCGGCGAGGGACCCGAGCCAGAAGTCCCGCTGGCGCTCTGTGGCACACAAGAAGTAGTCGCCACGGGTGAGGTGTCGGTTGATCGCCGTGGACATTCTCCGTACCCGGTCGTAGCGCTGGCTCGAGTCCTCTTCGGCGCCGCCCTCGAGGTTCTCCAGGTGGTACGGATCGTATGCGTCGACCACGAGAGCGGAATTGGTGCCCGCCAGTGAGGGCCAGTCGTGAAGACCTCCGGCGCCGACCACCGCAACCTCTGCCCAGCGTTCCAAGCGGGTGCGGCGACCGGGTTCAGCGAGCAAGCACTCGAATGAATCGGCGATCCGGCTGCAGGCAACCGTGCTGGCGAGTTTGACTTCGTGGTGGGTGGACAGGACGTCGGCAAGGTTCCATGCTCGGATTGCCGGGCCAGGCATCAGGTCGCTCAGGGGGTCGTTGCTGACCACCAGCACCTTGGTCATCGCTTCGACCGCAGGAGTCGGCTCTTGATCACCGAAACCCCGTAGCGGGATGCTCTGGCGGCGGCAGCTGCAACGCCTCGCTCTTTCAGCGTCACGCGGGTGTCGGCGATGCGCTGTTGAAGAGTTATCGGACCGTGGGGGATTTCGGACGCGCTGTTCAGGGGAAGGCTGTACGAATCGAGTTCGAAGGGAGCGGACGGTTCGTCGTCTGAAATGTCGCGCCAGGTCTGAGTTCTGGAGGGAGGGCTCGGATGGGAGCGGACCGAGTCGAGGATCTGCAGATACCGATCCGCCTGGAGGGAGGGGGCCAGCTCCAAAAGGGCCGCTCGACGGGCCCGCTCCCCGAGGGCCTTACGGTCGCTGCTGCTCCGCACGAGGAAGTCGAGCGCGGCGTACCACTCGTCCTCCGTCTCAGCGAGCATCCCGTCGCGCCCATGGGTGATGACCTCCCGG
>CAZCCS010000157.1:0-6930 GCA_964497005.1 uncultured Acidimicrobiaceae bacterium
CCCGCCTCCTATCCGGGCGTCCTTTCGGTCGCCGCGACTGACAACAACGGCACGGTCCAATGCTTCTCGCAGTGGGGATCGTCGGCGAATATCGCCGCACCCGGCATCGGCATCGTCTCCACCTGGAACGGCAGCGGGGGCTTCAACTACTTCTCCCTCGACGGCACCTCCATGGCCGCGCCACAGGTTGCAGCCGCGGCGGCGCTGATGATCGCTCACAATCCAAGCCTGACCGGGCCGCAGATCACCCAGTTGCTCGAGGTCACAGCCAGCCCAACCGGGGGCAACGGGGACTGCGGGTCTGGCAACGGCTCCCAGCCGCCGGCCACCCACACGATCTACGGCGGCGTCCTCAACGTCGCAGCGGCGTTGCAGGCGGAATCGAACCCGGCCCCGGCCCGCTTCAACGGCTACGACATGGCCGGATCCAACGGAGGAGTGTACCCGTTCGGCAACTCGTTATTCGCCGGCGACACGTCCCACACCCGGC
Source organism: uncultured Acidimicrobiaceae bacterium (assembly GCA_964497005.1). Lineage (GTDB taxonomy): Bacteria > Actinomycetota > Acidimicrobiia > Acidimicrobiales > Palsa-688 > DASUWA01. Next base: position 491 of record CAZCCS010000157.1, read on the forward strand.
TCAACCAGCCGGTGGTCGGGATGGCCCGAACCGCCGACGGGCTCGGGTACTGGCTGGTCGCCCGCGACGGGGGCATCTTCACCTTCGGCAATGCCAAGTTCTTTGGGTCGACGGGAAGCCTCCGACTCAACCAGCCGATCGTCGGCATGGCAGAGGACCCCGCTACCGGCGGCTACTGGCTGGTCGCTGCCGACGGCGGGATCTTCAGCTTCAACGCGCCCTTCTACGGTTCGACGGGCGCGATACACCTCAATCAACCCGTCGTCGGCATGGCTGCCATGCCCGATGGATCCGGCTACTGGCTCGTTGCCAGAGACGGCGGGATCTTCACGTTCGGCAACGCCCACTTCTTTGGATCGACCGGAGCCATGCGTCTCAACAAGCCGGTCGTCGGGATGACGCCGACCGCCAGCGGCAACGGCTACTGGTTGGACGCGTCCGACGGGGGGGTCTTCACCTTCGGGGATGCCGGCTTCTACGGGTCGACAGGGAGCATCGTCCTGAACCGTCCCATGGTCGCCATGGCCACGACTCCGAGCGGCCACGGCTACTGGATGTTCGCCTCTGATGGCGGCGTGTTCACATTCGGTGATGCCCGCTTCTACGGGTCGCTCGGTGCGGTCGCGCTGCCGGCTCCGATCATCGGAGCTTCCGACTAATTCCTCGATAGGGCTTTATTCCGGGACTGTTTGCGCCGATCTAAGAAGTGCGAGAAGCCCTGGGCGGGGGCCTGACGACACTGGAGTTTTTACGCGTGCGACGTCTGCCCTACATAGCGACTGCCTTCGCCCTGATCATTGCCGTCTTCCCGGGAGCCCGGCCGGCTGAGGCCTCGTCGCTCCCAACGACGCTCTCGCTGTCCGGACACGGGTGGGGCCACGGACGGGGAATGGGCCAGTACGGCGCCTACGGATACGCGCACGACGCCGGCCAGAGCTACACCTGGATCCTCGACCACTACTACGGCTCCACCACGATGGGCTCCGTAGGAGGTTCCCCGAACATCAACGTGCACCTGGTCGAACTCGATGGTCAGAGCAGCGTCACGGTGAAGGACTCGGGCGGCAACACCCACACCCTGAGCGCCGGACAACCGGCCTTCGCTTCCCAGAGTGGAGACGTGCAGGTGGCGTGGCCGGGAGGGGGCTGGCGTTCCTTCCAGGGCTGGATCCAAGTTCTCGGCAACAATCAGACCCTCAATATCGTCCCGCTCGAGTCCTACGTCAGAGGCGTGGTCCCGGGCGAGTCGCCTGCTTCCTGGGGTGCCTTCGGGGGCGAGGCCGCGCTCCAAGCTCAGGCCGTGGCGGCACGCAGCTACGCGTGGGCCTACACCGGCGGCGGGGCGAACTCCATCTGCGACACCACTGCCTGCCAGGTGTACTACGGCGACCCCGACGTCGCCGGCGCGGTAGAAAACAACTCCTACACCCAGTACTCCGACTCGGCGCAGTCGACCACCGCCGGCCAGGTGCGGGTCTGGTCGGCCGGCAACCCGACCGCCCGCGCCGCGGGGAGCGTTGCGCTCACCGAGTTCTCGTCGTCCACCGGCGGATACACCGCCGGCGGGGCCTTTCCGGCTGTCGCGGACGCCGGCGATTCGACCTCCTCGAACCCGAACCACAACTGGACCGCCTCCATATCCACCAGCTCGGTCCAGCAGGCCTTTCCCTCGGTCGGAACCCTCCAGTCGATCGCCATTACCGGTCGCAACGGCCTCGGCGACATGGGAGGCCGGGTCACCCAGATGGTCCTCACGGGAAGCTCCGGCCGGGTGACGATCACCGGCGACCAGTTCCAGTGGGCCATGGGGCTCAAGTCGGACTGGTTCTCCATCACCAACGTCGGATCGAGCGGCGGGACCGATGGCTACTGGGTCGTCGCCAGCAACGGTGGGGTCTATCCGTTCGGGTCGGCCCCCAGCTACGGGTCGATGGCGGGCACCCGCCTCAACGCCCCGGTCATCGGTATGGCACCTACCGGTGACGGTGCCGGCTACTGGCTGGTCGCGAGGGACGGGGGGATCTTCACCTTCGGGGACGCGGCGTTCTACGGCTCGACCGGAAGCCTCCGCCTCAACTCACCGGTGCTGGGAATGGCATCGACGCACGACGCCCGGGGCTACTGGCTCTACGCCGGCGACGGCGGGATCTTCACCTTCGGCGACGCCCGCTTCTACGGCTCGCTCGGTGCTATCCGCCTCAACAAGCCGGTCGTCGGCATGGCCGCCACCCCGACCGGCAACGGTTACTGGCTGGTCGCAGCCGACGGGGGAGTGTTCACCTTCGGCGACGCGGCCTTCTACGGCTCAACCGGAGCCACCCACCTCAACCAGCCGATCGTCGGCATGGTCCCGACCGCGGACGGCCGCGGCTACTGGCTGGTCGGCCGCGACGGCGGGATCTTCACCTTCGGTGACGCCGCCTACGTCGGATCGTTACCGGGGAACGGAATCTCCGACACCGTCACCAGCGTGACGCCCACCGCCGACGGCGGGGGCTACCTGATGGTCAGCATCGGCGGCCGGGTGTACGCCTTCGGGGACGCGCCTTACTTGGGTGATCCCGCCTCGACGATCAGCGGATGGGCCTCCCAGGCGCTCGGAGTGTTCGGTCACCGGGCCCAGTAATAGCGGCACCCGCAGCAGCGGGCTACTTGCCGGAAAGGGCCGTCAGGTCGGCGTCGACCATCATCCTCACCAGCTCCTCGAAACCGACCTCGGGCTTCCAGCCGAGCTTGGCCCGGGCCTTGTTCGGGTCGCCGATCAGGAGGTCAACCTCGGCTGGTCTGAGGAACTGCTCGTCGACGACGACATGGTCCTCCCAGTTGAGCCCCACCTGATCGAACGCGATCTGGCACAGTTCGCGCACCGGATGGGTCTCACCCGTCGCGACCACGAAGTCGCCGGGCTCGTCCTGCTGCAGCATCAACCACATCGCGCGCACGTAATCGGCCGCGTAGCCCCAATCTCGCTGGGCGTCCAGGTTCCCAAGGGCGACGGACTTCTGCAATCCGAGCTTGATGGCGGCCGCGCTGAAGGTCACCTTCCGGGTCACGAACTCGAGACCGCGCCGCGGGCTCTCGTGGTTGAAGAGGATCCCCGAGTTGGCGTGCAGGCCGTAGCTCTCCCGGTAGTTCACGGTGATCCAGTGGCCGTACACCTTGGCGACGCCGTAGGGGCTTCTCGGGTAGAACGGCGTCCTTTCGGTCTGGGGGACCTCGACCACCTTGCCGAACATCTCACTCGAGCTGGCCTGGTAGAAGCGGATCGACGGGTCGACCATCAAGATCGCCTCTAGAAGCCGGGTGACACCCAGGGCGGTCACCTCACCGGTGAGGATTGGCTGGGCAAACGAGGTCTGCACGAACGACTGGGCTGCGAGGTTGTACACCTCGGTGGGGCGGTGGTCCTTCAGCACCCGGATCAATGACGACTCGTCGAGGAGGTCCGCCGGCACGAGGGTGAGCCGGTCGGTCATGTGGGAGATCCGCTCGAACGTGACGGTGCTGCTCCGCCGGTGCAGTCCCACCACCTCGTAGCCCTTCTCGAGAAGCAACTCCGCGAGGTACGAGCCGTCCTGGCCGGTGATGCCGGTGATCAGCGCCTTTTTTCCCATCCAGCCATTCTCGCGGAATCTCATAGTCCCCGTTTAACGGCACGGGTATGGCTAAGTGGTGTATATTATGGTGTATACACCGCACGAACCTCTATCTAACTGACGCGCAGGAGCGCGCGCTCGACGAACGGGCGCGGGCGGCAGGGCTGTCCCGTAGTGCGCTCGTACGATCGATAATCGATCGAGAGCTCGCCCGCTCGGCGCCGCTTGAAACCGAGGTGGAGGCGGCGTTGCGGTTGTTGGCCGATGAGTACCACCAGGTCATCGATGGGCTCTTTGACGGCGACCCGGATCTTGCGATCGATCGGTGATCATCGTCGATGACAAGCTGAGCCTCGATGTGGTCGGTGGACGTCTCAATGTTGCGCAGCCCGTTGCCACGACTTGGGGCTTCCACTATCGCCTGGTGCGGGCGCTCCGGGACGAAACTCGCTGGGGAGCTTTGAGCCAAGCGGCGACCGCCGAGGCGATTCGGGCGGCGGCCAACCCGCCCGAATCGCTCCTCCAGGTACTGGACCCGCGAATCGTCACGGATGAAGCCGCCAGCCTGGCAATTCGCCACGGGCTCAACCTTCTGGCCGCTGAGCTGATTGCCTCCGCCCGACACTATGCCGCCCAGATCTACCTCAGCGCGCCAAACGTGGGACGCCGCTGGCCCGATGTGATGGCAGCCGAAAGGATTGCTTTCACGCTCCTATGAAGCGGCTTGGCACGCGTCAGGGGCGGCCATTGACCGACAGCTGGCGGCGCCAACCCACCCGCCGGAGCAGGGTGGGGTGGTCCGCCATCGCCAGCATCTCCTTGTCCCCCTTGCTGTCCCCGTAAGCCCACACGGTCACCGGCTCGGACCCCAGGAGCCGCCCGAGCAGCAGCGCTTTCTGGGCGGCGCGGACGTTCTCGCCGAGCATCCTCCCGGTCAGCAAGCCTTCCGGTCCTACCTCGAGGAGAGTTGCGATCACATCGTCGAAGCCGGCGAGCTTTCCGAACGGCTGCAGGTAAAGCGCCAGCGAGGCCGACACCAGAACCGTGCGGTGGTTCGCTTCCTTGTGCCAAGCGAGACGCTCGACCATCTCGGGGCGGATCTCTTCGGCGAGCTCAGAAGCGAAACGCTCGCCGACCTCAGCCGCGTTCACCACCGGCACGCCGGCGACCGCCCTCGCGAGCAGAGCCGCTTTGGCCGCGTCCCGGCCGCCGTTGTGATAGCTCGACAACATCGCCGGCACCGATCTGGCCAGCGTCCTCGCGAAGCGTTCCCGGCCGAGCAGCATTGAGAGATATCTCGGCAGGCTGCCGCTGGCGATCAGGGTGCCGTCGAAGTCGAAGGCGGCGACGCCGCTGTTTTGCGAGGTCACATCGGCATCCGGCGCCACACCGCCCGCGGCAGGTGCCTGAAGACCATGAACACCAGCCGCAGGGGTGCCGGTACCCAGATGACCTGCTTGCCCGACGCCACCGCCTTCACCGTCGCTTCGGCAACGGCGTCCGCCGTGGTCGACAACGGCGCGTCCTTCATCCCCGCGGTCATCTTTGTCGTAACGAATCCGGGACGGACGATGAGCACGTTCACGCCTGTGCCGGCCATGGCATCGCCCAGCCCCTGTGCGAACCCGTCCATACCTGACTTGGACGATCCGTAGATGAAGTTCGCCCGGCGAACCCTCTCGCCGGCGACCGAGGACAGGAACACCAGCGTCCCGTGTCCCTGCGACTTCAGAGCCCGGGCCGCGGCCAGCCCGGCGGAGACCACCCCGACGTAGTTGGTGACGGCCAGCTGCACGGCGCCGTCGCCGCCCTGCTCGTCGGTTTCCTGGTCTCCCAGAAGGCCGAACGCGACGACCACCACGTCGAGGTCCCCGCCGGCCAGATCGGCGGCCTTGGCGATGATCGCTTCATGCTCACCGGTGTCTTTCGCGTCGAATCGCAGCGTCTCGACCCGGCCCGCACCGGCGGAGCGGATCTGCTCACCCACCGACTCGAGGGCGGCCGGGTTCCGACCGGCGAGCACGACGGTCGCGTGGCGCGGCGCGGCCAGCTTGGCAGCGATAGCCGCGCCGATCTCCGACGACCCGCCGAGGACAAGGACCGATTGCACCGCGCCGAGAGCGTCTTTCATTTTCCCTCCTCATCAAGGCCGAGCCGCCGGGACAGGTCCGAGCGGAGAACACGGTTCGGGTCCAGCCGCCGGCGGATCTCGTTCCAGCGGGGCAGCTCGGGGTACATCGCTTCGAACAGGTCCGGGCGCAGACGGGAATCCTTGGCGAGGTAGACCCTGCCGCCCGCGGCGACCACCTCCTCGTCGAGACGGTCGAGAAGCGCGCCGAGATCGTTGCCCGACGCCGGTATGTCCAGAGCCAGGGTCCAGCCAGGGCGGGGAAAGGAAAGCGGCGCCGGGTTCGCCGCGCCGAACCGCTTGAGCACCGCGAGAAACGATGCGCAACGAGCTTCGCTCAGAGACTCGATCGACCGGCGCAGCGTCTCCTCCGCTCCGTCTGGAAGGACCATCTGGTACTGCAGAAACCCGTGCGCGCCGTAGATGCGATTCCATCCTCCGACCATGTCCAAAGGATGAAAAAAACCGGCCGCCGGCGCGACGTGGCCCATCGAGCGTTTGGGCGCCTTGCGGAACCAGATCTCGTTGAACGCCGCGATGCTCCAGCGGTTCAACAGGCCGGGAGGCGCCCATGGGGGGGCCGGGATCCTCTCCGCGGCGTCGAATCGCAGCGCTTGTCCGTCGTGGACTTCGCATCGAACGATTTCTTCGGCGCCGAGAGTGCTCAAATTCCTAGAGGTGAGCGCCACCATCTCGGCAGAGAAGTCGGTGGCCAC
>CAZCCS010000158.1:0-6912 GCA_964497005.1 uncultured Acidimicrobiaceae bacterium
GCTTCAACAGCAATGGAGCATGGTCGTCGCCGCCCGTTCCGTGGGCTGACGAAGTAGAAGATCGAGTTCGAGCCGAGAGACTGGCGAAATCCGTCCGCAGTGCGATAGACGACCTTCCTGCTGCCCAGCGAGATGTGCTGACCCTGCGGGATGTGCAGGGCATGACTGCGGCCGAAGCCTGCAGGATTCTGGATTTATGTGACAGCCATCAACGAGTGCTGCTGCACCGCGCGAGAAGCCGCCTCCGCAACGCCCTCGAAGCCGAATTCGGGGAGAACGAAACTTGAAGCGCTTCCGGCGCCGACCGCTCACCTGCGAGGAGGTCGTTGAACTGGTCACGGACTATCTGGAGGGTGCGCTGTCCCGAGTTGATCGGCGCCGCTTCGAGGCTCACCTGTCCGGATGTCCTCACTGCGGCGAGTTTCTCCGGCAGATGCAGACGACGATCGCCATCACTGGAGAGCTCAGGATGGATGATCTCAGTCCGGAACTGCAGCAAGACTTAACAGCATTGTTCCGGCACTGGAGATCAGAGCGCGTTGATGGTTGAGATCCAGTAGCCCCCACCGTCTCGGATCTATCAAAGAAAGGTAACTAGATGAACGTTAAGTATGGATTGCTTGCGAGAGTGGAAGCCCGCCCGGGCCGGGCGGGCGAAGTCGCAGAGTTGCTGGAATCGGCACGGGAATTGGCCTTGGCGGAACCGGGCACCGTGACGTGGTACGCGTTCAGGATGGGTGACAACACGTTCGGCGTGTTTGATACATTCGCCGACGAAGAGGCACGCCGCGCCCATCTGGCGGGCGAGATACCCATCGCGCTCGGGAAGGTGGCCTCGGAACTCTTTTCAACCGAACCGGTCATAGATGAGGTCACGATCGTCGCGGTGAAATAGTCGCCATGAAATAGTCGCTCGGCCGTTTCTCGTAAGCGGTACTCAGGGGTACGATCACAGACTGTGAGCACCCCGAACCGGGCCGCCTCGGTGGGACCCGGAGTCATGGAAGGTCGAGCTCTCGACGCAGAGAGCGCAGATTGGCTTGCCTCGCTCCGAGGCCAGCAGCCAGAGGACGCCGTCAGCCGATTGCTCAATTTGTTGTTGCGCGTAGCCCGAAGTGAAATCAGCCGGCGCAACTCTTCGGGAAAGATCTCCGGGCCCGAACTCGACGACCTGGCTCACCAGGCTGCGGCCGACGCCGTAGTCCTCATCACCCGGCGGATCGACGAATTCCGGGGCGAGAGCCGATTCACTACCTGGGCTTGCAAGTTCGTGATCTTCGAAGTATCCAACAAACTGGGACGTCACTTCTGGACCAAGCATCCAACCGGCGGTGACTACCCGGACTGGGATCGGCTACCAGAGCGTTTCGGCATGCTCCCGGCGGAAGTGGCCGAATCTCGCGAGCTCATCGCCGCCGTGCGCGCGGGGGTGGAGAATTGCCTGACCGACAAGCAGCGAGACGTGTTTACTGCCCTCGTGGTGCAAGGCATCCCTTTGGATGCTCTTGTGATCAGGATGGACACGAACCGCAATGCCATCTACAAGCTAATGTTCGATGCCAGACAGAGACTTCGACAAGAGCTCACGGCCCGTGGCTTCATCGACGTGAGGGAGGGGCAATGACCGGGCGGTCCGCATTCGAACGGCTCCTCAGCACCGATCCCAAGGATGTCGGATGCGACGAGGCGATGGCAGTCCTGCACGTATATGCCGAGATCGTTGCGAAGGGCGAAGACCCCGACGTTCTGTATCCGGGCGTCACTGCTCACCTTCGCGCATGCGGCCCCTGTGCGGAAGACCTTCAGGGATTGCTCGAAGCCATCCGATCGACAACCTGACACCCTTGCCCGTCGGTCAAGTCTCGATGGCGGTCACCTGAAGAGAAGCCCCGCCGGTTGAGCGACCTCCGGTTAGAAACCCTTAGAATCATCTGATCGCCACCCCGCACGATGCCCACGTCCCGATGACCAGCGTCCATGACCTCGATCTGCCATACATCGACGTCCTCACCCTCGACCGCGAGCAACTTCTCGACACGCTCGACAAGGCCCGCGCGCAGCACTGGCTGGCCCGCACCCCGCTCGGCTTCGCGGTCATGGGCTACGACGATGTCACGGCCATCCTGCGCGACCGCCGCTTTCACTCAGCGCTGTCGTTGCTACCGGGTATGGCCGGCGTCGAAGGTCCAGTCCGCGAACGCCAGCAGCGGTCCATCCTGGCCATGGAAGGCGACGAGCACAACCGGCTCCGCCGGCTCGCTTCACCCGCCTTCACTCCGCGGGCCACCGACCGGCTCCGACCGTTCATGCGAGAGGTCATCAACGATCTCGTCGATCCGGTCTCCGTGAAGGGTCGATGCGAATTCGTGGCCGACATCTGTGATCCCTACCCCATCCCCATCATCTGCGAGCTGCTCGGCGCTCCCAAGCAGGACTGGAAACTGTTCTCCGGCTGGGCTACCGATATCTTCCGCATCTTCAACAACGACATCGCCAACGACCTAATCGCGATCCAGACGGCCATGCGCGAGCTCGACCGCTACGTCGAGTCCATGATCGAGCAGCGCCGGCAGCAGCCCGCCGACGATCTCCTGAGCCGGCTCATCGCCGTCGAAGAAGAAGGCGACCGCATGACGACGAGCGAGCTGATCATGATGACCGAAGCGGTGCTCATGGCCGGGACCGACACCACCCGGAACCAGCTTGCCTGCGCCATCGCCCTCTTCGCCCGGCACCCCGACCAGTGGAAGCTCCTCGCTGACAATCCCGACCTCGCCCCGCAAGCCGTCGAAGAAGTCATGCGTCATCTCGGCACCGTGCGTGCCACCCTGCGCGTCGCCGCCGAGGACATCGAATACCGCGACGTTGTCTTCCCCGCCAACACCCTGGTCATGGCCAGCCTGGCGGGCGCCAACCACGACCCGGTGCTGTGGGCCGACCCCGATACCTTCGACATCGCCCGACCTGCCTCGGGCGCTCCGCAGATGACCTTCGGCTCCGGCATTCACTACTGCCTGGGTGCGTCGCTTGCCCGAGCGGAACTCCAAGAGGCACTTCCCATCCTCGCCGCGCGAATGCCAGACCTGGACCTCGACGGAACCATCCACTGGAAGCCTCCCACCGTCGGTATCTGGGGACCACAAGAACTCCCGATCGCCTTCGGGCCGGCCTGATGCCGTGAGTGATCAATCTCTTGTGTTGGTGGAGCGGGATTCCGAGCTGGACGGCCTGCTCACGATAACGCTCAACCGGCCGGAGAAGCTCAACGCGCTGAACGTTGAGTTACACGACGAGCTGCAGGCAGTGCTCGTGGCACTCGAGACCGATCACTCGGTCCGGGTGGTGGTCCTGACGGGCGCGGGGAGGGCGTTCTCCGCGGGCGCGGACCTCGGCTCGCGACGCCCGGAACCACCGGTCAACGACATCGATCGGCTCGCGCGAGTCCATCTGGGCGGGCGCACCTGTCAGCTCTTGGACCGGTTGCCGCAGGTCACGATCGGGGTTGCGAACGGGTTGGCCGTGGGCGGCGCCGTCCTGTTCCTGAGTTGCTGCGACCTCCGGTTGGCGGCGTCCTCGGCGTGGTTTTCGATTCCCGAGGTCGAGCTCGACATCCCTTTGACATGGCAGGGTCTCCCCCGGCTGATGCGGGAACTGGGTCCGGCCCGCACCAGGGAACTGGTGATGACTTGCGAGCGGTTCAGCGCGGACGAAGCGGCAACCTGGGGCTTCGTGAACCACGTTCACCCTGACCTTGACCTGCCGGAGGCCACACGAGCGCTGGCGGCTCGGTTGCTGTCCATGGATCCTCTCTCATTGGCTTCGACCAAGCGTGCCTGCGCGGCCCTGCAAAATCTGATGGTTCCGGCGGAGGCGATGTGGAGCGACGCGGAGCTGATGCTGCTCGCCTACCGCCAGAAGGCAGCTCGCGAACGCCGGTAATCACATGAAGAACCAGGCGGAGGGCTCAGCGCGCGGATCGCTTGGCGGTAGACCTGGTCTGGCCGACCGATCGCTTGGCGGTCGCCGCCGTGCTCTTGGACGCGGCGCGGCCCTGCCTGGCCACGGTTGTCGCAGCTCGTTTGGCGGTCGTGACCGTCCGCCCAGATGAACCCCGTGCGGAGGTTGCGGTTCCCTTCGCGCCAGCCCTCGCGGCCCGTGCCGTCCTGGTAGCACCGCGTTTGGCCACACGGGTTGTGCGCTTGGCGCCTGCGGCGGCCGACGAGCCCGTGTTCCGTGCCCTGTGAAGGGTGCGCTCGCCGGTGTCCCTGGCCTCGAGGATGGCTTCGATGGCCGAATCGGTCGCCTCGGCGGCACCGGACCGCACCCGCTTGGCGGTGGCGCGGGTCACCCTCGACCCGGTCGGCGACACCTGGGGCTTCTTCCGCCGGAGAACCAAGGCGATGAGATCGCCGACCGCGGTCACGTACCCCTGAGCCAGCCCGTTGACCCTGTCACCTATGCGATCGGCCACGCCCGCCGCCGTGCCAACCACAAGGTTCTGCGGGGGTGTGTCGGGTGAGCGGGGGTGAGGATGGGTCGGTGCCGCGTTCCTGGCCTTGGCCATGACCTCCCCGAGGTCGCTCAGCGAATCACGACCGAGCTGGTTGCGCACCATCGGGAACAGGTCCTGCTCCTCTTCTTCGACGTGGTGGCGGACGTTCTCGATCAGGACCGTCACCTTGGCGTCAAACCGCTCGTCCTGAGGAGTCATCGACTCGAGTTCTGACAGCACCCACTTCACGATGTGGTGCTCCTCGAGGCTCTCCAACGTGAGATCCTCGGTACCGGGGACTGTTGCCCTGACCACCGGGTAAAACACTTGTTCCTCGATAGCGGCATGTACTGACAGTGCCTCGACAATGCGGTCGACGATGTCTCGCTTTTCGACGTAAGCCCGCTCGCCGGCCTTCTCGAAGCGCTTGAACAGCTGCTCTACCGTCTTGTGATCATCCTTGAGCATGGTGATGGCGTCAAAACTGGCCATGGTGATACCTGTCTCCTCTTGGTTTGCCGCCGCCAACGACGTGGCGCTGGATCCCTCAGCGCGACACTCACGCTTTCATGAGCACCGCGTGCTATCCCGCACTATTCATTTACCCATGGATGGTCGGTGCAAATCCGAGTTCTTGACCGCGATGATCGCCGTTCGCGGGACATAGGAGAGCAAAGCGTGGCGCCGGGCCCTTTCCTTTTTCTTTTGCTAAGCCAGAGGGAACGCGTCAGCGAGTACCCGTACCCAGCGATCCAGTTGGGCGGGGTCGTTGTGCCCGCCTTTGGGCGTCAGAAGCTTTACGGTGGCGGCAGGCCAGGCGACGGTGACGCCCTTGATCGTGAACGTCCCAGCGAAGAGCGGCCAGTCAGCCCCAACGAAACAGAGAACGCCGTAGACCAGAGGCCGTCTATCTCCAGCGGCCGCAGCGTCGAGAGCGGCAGCGACTCGGTCCATCTGCGACTTGACCCCATCAGCCAGATGCGTCTTGCGCCGGCCGCCGACCCGCAACTCGGGCCGCGTCAAGATTCCGCCGGAGAAGCTGACCGTCCCCTTGTACTCCTTGGCATCGATGATCCAAACGCCCCCGGATGATCCTTGACCTGCGTTCGCCAAGCCGCATCCTCTGCAAGCTCGGCCTGAACTCTTTGCCGATGACGCTCGGAGCGCCTTTCGTACTCCCGGGCGGCCGACTCGCCAGCCGTGCCGGAGGACGAGGGCTGTGCCTCGGGAGCTCATGGCAAACAGCTTTGGCAGCGAACCTTTCTGCGAGAACGGTCATACCACGCCTTTGTGCCAGCGGAGAGCGTCGCGTTACACGTTTCGCAGGATCCGGCGTACCTCAGACGCATCAACTTGGCGTCCGGGCTCTGGCCTTCGTGTTGTCCCGCCTCGATCATCGCTGCCCCCTGAAGTCCCCTTAATGACCTATATGTGCTGCATACGTCGGAACGGCGCGTCAGGTTCTTGAGTACAGCCGACGCGTTAAGCACTCAGGCGCCTCCAACGCCGTGAGTGCCGAACTGCCGTCCTTAGGCCTACTTCCTGGGCCGGCTTCTCTTGCGGGTGCCCATCTCATCCGCGACACGGCTGCGGGCCGACTGCAGCTCCGAGTCGGAGAATGGTCCGTGGTCCTGCTCCCACTCCTTCACCGCGGCCAGCCCGTCCTGGACCAGCTGAGAACGTTGTCGTTTCAAGAGGCCTTGGCTCTGTACTCGGTGATCGCGTCATCCGGGACGTGAACTATGCCTTTGACCATCACGTAACGGATCTTCCGGTCATAGACCAGCCTCAGCAGGTCCTTCGTTGGCATGGCGAGACGACGAGCGGCCTCCGATGCCCTTAGCAGTTCAACGGCCATCTTCACCACCTCCAGGAGCTTGACCAAACCCAAGTTTACGGCTGAGGACGGAGACTTGGTGCTCGAGTTGGGCGACCAATGCAAGGTGATCGCTCTCCGCGATCGTGAAACTGGCGTCCTCTAGCGCCGCGAGGAGTTCTAACGACTCCTCAAGGGTGTAGCAGACCTCGTCCGGTGGACCGCCTGACTCCATGCCCGCGACCGTAGGCGGCAGGTGTGACTGTCATCGGGGTGGACCTGTTGCTACTCCTGCTCAGCCAATGGGAACGTCACCTGCACACCCATCGCCAGCGAGACCCCGCCGGCGTAACACGTTCCCGTCGCGTAGCCGGGCAGCGCCGCCAAGAGACTGAGGGAAGCCCCTTCGAAGCAGTCCCGCACCGCGTCCAGGTCCTCGACGCTGACCATGCGGAAGATCAGCTGGGTGTTGCACTGAGAGAGGATGTCCTTGTTGACCCGGGCGGGGCGCTGGCTGGCGATCAGCAGCCCGCAGTTGAACTTCCGGCCCTCGGTCGCGATCTCGAAGATCGGCTCGAACGACCCTCGCGCGCCCGACAGCCTG
>CAZCCS010000159.1:0-6878 GCA_964497005.1 uncultured Acidimicrobiaceae bacterium
TCGGCGCGGTCGGTAGTGGGCGTCCACATCTGGATGCGAACCCATCCCAGTGTCTACGAGTAGGGCACCGTCGGATAGATCGATCAGGTAGCCGAGGCACGGTTCGACATGAGGGCGACCTGTCTCGGTCTCGCTTCCGGGCCGTACGAAGTAGCCAAAATCCACTCGCCTCACCGTCACGTCCGTCATGCTTCAAGTTTCGCAAAGGGAGCGGCCACCGCGAGCCAGGTCTGCACCTCGAACCCGGCGTAGAACGAGGACCCGTGGCTCAGGACTGGCCGGCGTTCTTCGGGGATAGTTAGGGCCCTGATGTGATGTACTCCGGGGTGTCACAGGCTGGCAGACGTCGGCGGTACCGTCGCTGGATGAGCCAGACGGCAGATCCCGATAACTCTGTGAGTTTGGACCGGCCGGAGGTTCATAGGATCGTTGAGGAACTTCGGCGCCTGCTTATCGCCGAGTACGTCTTTGCCGACGTCGGCGAGCAGGTAGCCACACTGTTAGCCGAGCGACTCCAGGCAGGCGCGTACGACGCGATCACCGATGCCGAAGCGTTCGCCGAGCGGATCACCCGGGACCTGCAGTCAATAAACGGCGATCGTCACCTGCGGTTGTTGTTCAGTTCCGACGAGGTGGTCAGCGAGGTCGACTCCGAAGCTCAGATGCAGGCACTCGCGCAATACGCCGCGAGCACCGCAGGCGGAATCGCCCGCGTCGAGCGGCTTGGGGGAAACATCGGCTACCTGGAGCTGAAGCCAATCCTGTTTCCACCATCCATCGCCGGCAACCAGATGACAAACGCAATGAGCCTTCTTGCCACTGCCAACGCGCTCATCATCGACGTGCGGCAATGCCTCGGTGGTGACCCATCCATGGTCATTCTTGCGTGCAGCTACTTGTTCGGAGACGACCCTGTGCACCTAATCGACATCTATGAACGACGCACTGACCGCACGAATCAACACTGGACTCAAGCTTTCGTACCGGGATCCAGGTTCGGACCCGATAAACCGGTCTGCGTCCTGACCAGCAACGTCACGTTCTCCGGGGCTGAAGATCTCTGCTACGACCTGCAACGACTCCGACGTGCCACTGTCGTAGGCGAGCCCACCGGTGGCGGAGCGCATCCACGCGAGGGCTTCCGGCTTCATCGCCATCTAGAAGCGACCATTCCTGTCGCCCGCGCACTCGACCCCGATACGGGCGGCAACTGGGAGGGAACCGGGGTGATCCCCGACATCGAGGTGGCCCCCGCCGAGGCGCTCGCGACCGCGATCGACCACCTGAGCGCATCGAAGCGGAGGACCCCCGACAGCGAGTAGTGCGAAACGGAGAGTTGTCCCCGGCGAATACTGGTCGGCCTCTTCGATTTCGGATCGGGCTGTTGCGACCCGCGTTTGTCGTCAGCAAGCAATCGGCGGGGGCGTATCACCCGTACAACGGCCTGTACCCGGCGTTGGAGGGCACGTCGAGGTCGCGATAATGGGCCGCTTTCGGTGAGCGGTATGCGATGGTTCGGTCTCGGCGGTTCGCTCAGAAGATGAACGGAAGGAGCATCTTGGTCGAGCGCTTGTACACCGGGTAGCTGTCCGGGAACTGTTCGGAGAGGTAACGCTCTTCGACGGTCGCGCTGTAGAGGAAGTAGACCCCGGCTAGGCCGACGGCGATTAGCCATAGCCAGCTGAGCGCGATGGCGGTGCCGACACCGGCAACCAAGATGCCCGAGTAGATCGGGTGGCGGACCAGGTGGTAGGGGCCGCTGGTCACCAGTTCGGGGTCCTCCTTCTGCGTCATTGGGGTTCCCCAGTTACGCCCGATGTGCACCCGGGCCCAGACGGCGAATCCCAACCCGAGCGCGAAAAGAGCGAGCCCGAAGGCCGCGCGCCACGGATCCGTGTTGAGGCTGTGGCCTCGAAAGACTCCGAAGCGAACCAAGATCACGACAACGACAACGATCAGGGCCCTGATCCGCAGCTCTCGTGACCACGGGACCCTGCCCCTCTTGATCGAGAACGCTGCCACGAGCCAGTACAACCAGAAGGCCGCCCACCCAATGGCGAAAATGATCTCGACGGCACGCACCGGGGTCAGAGTGCCACAGCGCCTCGCGCAGACGAGGAGGAGAGCGGAATCGCCAGGGCGGACCGAGCCGATCGCCGCCGCCCCCGGCGACACGGGTCGTTAACCGTGTGCAACGTCACCCCTCACAGGTGACCCTCCAGCCGGCGTACCGGGCCGTATGACCGCCATCAGTTGCGGACGGCCATGCACGTAGCGGCGCTCAGGAGGCGAGGGGTCAACTGGGCACGGATCGGTGAGGCGCTCGGAATGACCCGTCAATCTTCATGGGAACGATTCTCTGGTGAGGAATAGCAACACAGCCCCTCGAGCCGGCCATTAGGGGCGTTCGCGAGGCGTCGTTACGGGATGCCGCGAACAGGCTTGTGGAGGCGCGCCTCAAGCCCACACGTCGTGGCTCGCGACTGAGGGTTAGTGCTGTGCGAGGCTGATGTCATGGTCAACTTCCGACGGATCGCGCCGATCTTCTCCGTCCGGGACCTCGGCGTAGCGATGGATCACTACCAGCGACTCGGCTTTGCAGTCCGGGCTTACGCTGGGGGCGACTATGGCTTCGCCTCCCGCGATGGCATCGAGGTCCATCTTGGGGTGGTGCCCGAAGGCGACCGTCGAGTCAGCGCGGCGTACCTCTTCGTGGACGACGCCGACGGGTTGGCGGAGGCGTGGCGATCAGCGGGTGTCGAAGTTCACTTTCCAGAGGACACCGAATGGGGTCAGCGCGAGGGCGCCGTCGTCGATCCTGACGGCAACGTCATCCGCTTTGGCTCACCGATGCAAGCCGCGGTCGAGAGCTAGCGAGACGGCGGGCGGCTGCACGCAGCGTCTCAATCACTGACTTCGAGCCGGCGATAGCGGATGCTCTGTCAGCCAACGCAGCACGAACATTCTGGGGTAGTGATGGTGATCAGCGGGTGTGCCGGTGACCTATGACGGCGCGGAGGCCGACCGGCAGGGTCTCGGTTCCGAATGACGTTGCGACGGTGGCGTCAACCTGATGGTCGGCAAGCAGTCCTGGCAGGCGCGTGGTGTCGATGAGGACGTTGTCGTGGCGTTCGTCGTCACGGCGCCATGAGCCGTCTGGATTGCGGAGGAAGACCGCCATCTGTCTCACGAATCGGGCGGGTGATGGCATCGTGAACTCGGTGATGATCGCCCAGTCATCGCCGACGCGGCCGAGATTCGGTGCGTCTTGGCGGGTTTGGCCCCACTCCAGGTCGCATATGTCAACCGCGAGCACGCCGCCTGGCCGAAGGGCTTCTGCAGCAGCGACGAAGGCTCGGTCAATGGATTCTTCGTCGGGTAGGTAGCTGAATGGATGGCCTACTGAGACAATGGCATCGCATGCGGGAATGGCATCGTCGGGAAGAACTAGCTGGGCGAACCGGTCGACGTCCGGGGCTGTCTCGTGGGCAAGTGCCAGCATGGCCGGTGATGCGTCGGTTGCCATCACCCGGTGGCCGGCATCGGTGAGATGGCGGGTGAGCAGTCCGCTGCCACAGCCAAGCTCCACCACCAAGCCGTTGCTCTCTCGGATCGGCTCCAGGAGGCCGAGGATGCCCGGTGCGACCAGATCGGCGTGGAAACCGAACCCGAGGTGGTGAACCAGCGCGAGGTCTTGCCGGTAATACGGTGCGCCACGAGAGTCCATGTCGCCATCCTCGCTGATTCCGACGCGAGAGGTACCGCAGAGACCACGACGGACAACCGTCGCCGGTTCAGTGCCCATGTCTCGGCGGTCGGTGACAGGTCGTCGAGTCGTCGCCGTCCCACGTTTAGGGACAGACTGGGGGTCGGTGCGCGTGGAGATCCTCGTTCGGCCAAACGCCTCGAGGGGTGGCGTGGGCGGGAACCACGACGGTGCGCTTGTCGTACGCGTAACTGAACCTCCTGACCGAGGAAGAGCTACCGACGCGGCCCTGCGCGGTCTCTCCGAGTCTTTCGGCGTGCCGTCTCGCAATGTCACTTTGCTCCGCGGACCTATCAGCCGCAGGAAGGTGGTCCAGATTGAAGCCACTGGGGAGGCGGAGGAGCTACTGCAGAGCCGATTAGAGCACTTACTCCAGGCTGAAGATTGATTAGCCATGGGCGTCCTCCACCCGGCGATCAGGGACGACGAGGGCCTGAGTTATTGAGGCTGTCGGGCCTGCGATGCTGGGGCAGCCCTGGGGTCGGTCGAGTTGGTCTAGCCGCCGGCAGCGAACGCCACGACGACGTAGGCGGCGTGGCGGTCGAAGTCCTGGCGGCGTCGGTCATAGACCGTCGTCGTTCGAGGATCAGCATGGCGAGCGGCGACTTGAACGTCTCGAAGTGGGACGCCGGCGTCGAGAGCAGCCATGATGAACGCGGCCCTGAGCATGTGCGGATGGACCAGCCCGATCCCGGCTCGCTTGCCGATCGAGCGCACCCAGCGGTGCGCGGTGCGACGGTCGAGGCGCTGACCGTCGTGGCGCAACAGGATTGGACCTTGTCGGCGTTCGCCGATAGCGAGGTCGATCGTGCGAGCGGTACGAGGCACCAGAGGTATGAGGGCCGGCTTGTTGCCCTTGCCGATTATCCGCAGCACCCGGTGACCTCGCTCGAAGGCCAGGTGTTCGATGTTGGTTTCACAGGCCTCGGTCACCCGCAGACCGTTGAGGCCCAACAACGCTGCTAGAGCTGCATGAGCGTGGTCAAAGCGCTCGGCGGTGAAGAGGAACCGGCCCAGCTCGCCTCGGTCCAGTTCGCGCCTCTCGGTCGGGTGCACAGTCGGGCGGCGGACGTATTGGGCTGGGTTGGAAGCGATACGACCATCGATGTGAGCGAAGCGGTAGAAACCACACGCCGTGGACAGGCGGCGGTCGATGGTCGATGCGGCCAAGCCTCGCTGCTCCATCGAGGTCCGGTAAAGCTCTAGATGAGCGCGGGTCGCTTCGAGCACGACCAGGTCGTGGTCGGCGGCCCATTGGAACAGGTTGCGAAGGTCGTGGCGGTAGGCGTCGAAGGTTCGGCCGCTGTAGCGAGCCAGGAAGGCGGCCGCCGCGAGCTCAGCTTCCTCAATCCGGTAGGGCTCATTGGCGTGCGAGACGGCATAGATGGCTGAATCGATCGTGGTCATGGTTTCCTCCTCAGTCAGGGGAAACCAGCCAAACAGCCCACCCAAAGCAGTGCTGCGGATCGTCGGAGGTCGCGATCGACGCCGACGCATCCGAAATCTG
Organism: uncultured Acidimicrobiaceae bacterium; assembly: GCA_964497005.1. GTDB lineage: Bacteria > Actinomycetota > Acidimicrobiia > Acidimicrobiales > Palsa-688 > DASUWA01. Next base: position 5,274 of record CAZCCS010000159.1, read on the forward strand.
AGATGGACTCCAGGATATCTACGGTCGCCGGATCGGATATCCTCTCTGTTGTGACAAAGCGGTTAATCGAAGTTGACGACGAAAAGCTGGCCAGTGTGCGAGCACTCCTTGGCACGACGACCCTCAAATCCACGGTGGACGCCGCCCTCGATGAGGTACTCGCCCTCGACCAGCGACGCAAAGCCCTGCTCGCCGAGCACGGCCTTGAAGATCCACTAGCTGACCCCACACGCCGGCAAGCTGCGTGGCGCTAAGGCCCTATTACCTTGGTGACACGTCGGCTTTGGCCCGCAGATCGGTGGCCGAGGTGGCCACCCGCCTCGATCCTCTCATCGAGGCCGGACTCTTAGCGCGCTGCACGATCACGGACCTGGAAGCCGGCTATTCGTCCACGGGCCCGCGAGACCACGCAGCCATGCGACAACAGCGAAGGTCTTGGCCGTTCGCCTCGATGGACCAAGAGGTACTCCATCGGGCCGTCACCGTCCAGGACCGCCTCGCCGAACGCAGCCACCACCGTGGGGCCAAGATCGCTGACCTCCTTATTGCGGCCGCGGCTGAAGCCGCCGGGCTCGTCGTGCTCCACTACGACCACGACTTCGATCTCATCGCCGATATCACCGGACAGCAAACCGAGTGGATCGTCCCAGCCGGCACTATTCCCTGATGCTCGACGATCCCACGGCCGGCGATCCGGGGCGTTCTGGGCCTGGGATTGGGGACGGCCCTCAGTGAGCAATAGGGGGCGCCGGCGGGCGCCGGCGAAGTCGTCGCCGCCAAGGCCAGAGGTGGTCCCTGGGATAGCGCGAAATCGGTGTGCGCCGCGACGACAGCTGCGGGATGCTGTCATCCGTGTTTCTTCGTCGTGCGGAGCCGGGGGACGAGGAGGCCGTTGCCCGCGTTCATGTCCGCTCATGGCAGGTGGCATACCGCGGCCTGCTGCCCGACGACTACCTCGATCGCCTATCGCCAGCAGATAGGGCCGCTCGCTACACCTTCGCCGAAATCGGCCCTGGCTCGCCGCACACCACCGTTGCCGTGGGAGAGGATGGGATATGTGGGTTCACCACCTCAGGTCCCTGTCGAGATGCCGATAAGGACGGCGCAGGCGAGTTGTACGCGATCTATGTACACCCTGACTGGTGGAACCGCAGGGTAGGACGGCTGCTGATCGACGACGTCCGGAGCCGGTTGAGCCAGGAACGATTCTCCGAGGCGATCCTGTGGGTGCTGGTGGGCAACAAACGAGCCGAGCGCTTCTACCGCATGGACGGGTGGGAACCCGACGGTCAGCGTCGGCTCCAAGATGTACACGGCATCACCGTCGACGAGATCCGCTACTCGAGGTCACTGATTGGGCGGCGACCCAGCTGACCTCCCATCAAAGATGATCACCGCCCCGCGAACCGGCGGTCGGGGGCAGAGGCACCGGTGACGTTTGGGGACGGTCAAGACGAACATTCTGGGAGCCTCTTCGGCGCCGAGACCGTGAACGAGGCTAACTACTGGATCCGTCGATCTGCGAGCTACGTAGAGCCTCCGATTCGCATGGGGCTGGAGCGCAGATGGGACGCTGGGGCGCGTCGGATCTGTCTCGCTAGCAGG
>CAZCCS010000160.1:0-6861 GCA_964497005.1 uncultured Acidimicrobiaceae bacterium
GCGGCGCGGTTCCAAGCGACTTCGACCGTACCGCCCTTGCGGACACCGCAGCTGCCGTCTAATCCGGCTAGACCCGCCGCCGCGGGCCACAGTGACGAGTTGGCCCGCAGTGGATCGCCGCTGTTGGCCGTCTGTAGGCACATCCTGACAGCAGCACCCCCCATGATCCGTCCCTCGCTCCCTCAAGTCGCCGGTTCGCCGGCGCACACATAACAACGGACCATCGAACCATTTCGAGTGCTCGCGAATCGGCGCTCGGCGCTTCAGGCCATGACCCGCCAAGGGCCATGAGGGAGGTGCAGAATGTCCGTCGCTCAGCCGGCGTTTCGGGCTACCCCAAGCCTCCTTGGGCATGAACGTTATGGGATGCCCCTCTGTGGCGACGGAGTTGACTTGTCTGCGGGCACCAGCGGGCATTCCGAGCGGGTCCAGAGTCCAGCTCAGGCGAACCCGACAGCAGGGCCCTTCGGCCCTACCGGCGCGGGCCACCCTCTGCGACGCTGAGATTGGCCGAGCCGCCTCAAGCGGTTCGGCAGGGTGGTACGAAGATGAGGACTTTTCGGGCTCGAGTGGGGCTGTTGGGGCTGATCATTTACGACACCGTGGTGCGCCCTTGGATGCTGCGTTGGGGAGCCAGCAAGGAGGAGCGACGGGAGCACCTCCCCGGGGACGACCTCCATGAGGACGTGATGACTCACCACACCCGCGCCGTCACCATCGAGGCGCCCCCGAAGGTGGTGTGGCCCTGGCTGATCCAGATCGGTGACCGCCGGGCCGGCTTCTACAGCTACGACTGGGTCGAGACCTGGCTGTTCCCCGGCACGGTCCATCGGGTGGAAGGCCGGCGCTCCGCCACTCGGATCCACCCCGAGCTCCAGGGCATTAAGGGGGGAGACCGAATCGACACCGGCTCCATTGGGAGGCTCAAGGTGGGCAATCCCGTGACCGTGCTCGAACCAGACCAGGCCCTCGTTGTCGGGACATGGGCCTTTGTGCTTAAGCCTCTGCCGGGCGGCCGTACCCGCCTCCTGGTCCGGGAGCGTGACCTCGGCTGGCTCCGACTCATGGCGCCACGGCGCTCGGGGCTGTTGCGGGCCGCCGGCGGTCTCGTGGACTACGTGGTCGGAGAGCCCCTCCATTTCGTCATGACCCGCAAGATGATGCTCGGGCTCAAGTCCCGAGCCGAAGCGTCTCGGCAGGCCGGCCCGAGTTCGGCCCGAGCTGCCTGAGGCCAGAGAGGAGGCCCGTATGGCCATAGACGTGCAGGATCGGACTCAGGTCCTCGCCAAGAGCGGTCGGACAGCGCTACGCAGTCCTGTTGGGGCAGCGGTGCTCTCGCTGGTCACACTCACCACCTACGGGTTCTGGTGGTGGTGGAAGCTGAACCGCGAGCTTCATGCCAAGGGCGAAGACGTACACCCCTGGCGGGCGCTCCTGGCCGTGACCTTCGGGTGGGTGGTCGTAGTGCCGCCGTTCCTATCTGTCAGCCGGACCACCGAGGCGATCGCGGCCGCCCAGAGCCGAACCGGTCTCGAGCCCAGCGCCAGTCCGAGGACGGCTACGAAACTGGCGGTGATCGCCTCCGTCGGACTGGTCTTGTTCGCCACCTCGATCGTGTTCCCGGCCGGCTTCTTCCTATTCGGCTGGGTTCCGATTGTCTTTGGCATGGCCTTCGTCTGGTACGAGCAGCGGGAGTTCAACCGGACAACCGGCACAACGGCGGCACGGTGAGACCCGTCGTAGTTGCCGCCGCGGTTGACATCCAGGCGTCGCCCGAGGATGTATTCGACTACTGCAGCGACCTCAGCCGGGAGCCGGAATGGAATCCAATGATGGCCAGGAGCGACAAGCTGACCGAGGGTGCCATCCGTCATGGCACCCGCTACGCGGCGCAGTTCGCCAAGGGTCCCCGGATGGTTATGGAGTGCACCCGCTATGAGCGGCCGTCAGCCTGGTCCTATGTGGGCACCTCCTCATCCCTGAACGCGCGCGGTTATGGACACATCGAGCCCACGCCAGGCGGAACCCATTTGCACATGGGCATGGAACTCGAGCCCCATGGCGTGTTGAAGCTGGCCGGACCCCTGGTCCGCCGTCGGGTACAGCCCTTGTTCGAGCAGGACCTACTCAACATCAAGGCTCGGATGGAGTCCTGAAGCGTGCAGGGTCTCGAGGCGACGCGGACTCGTTCGAGTACCAACTGAACAGCGCGTCGGACTGCTCCCGCTGTCACCCCGGACCCGGCGATTCGGGACGCGCCCTTTCCGCTCATACGGGGCGTGCCTGCGGGCTGGTAGGGGGCGCCCAGTCATTGTGCGCGGCGGGGACCCGGCTGGGGTGGGGAGGCTGGGTGGGTCAGCCGCCGGCGACGAAGGCGACCACGACGTAGGCGGCGTGCCGGTCGAAGTCCTGGCGTCGCCGGTCGTAGACGGTGGTTGTTCTGGGGTCGGCATGTCTCGCGGCTACTTGTACTTCTCGGAGCGGTACGCCGGCGTCGAGGGCGGCCATGATGAACGCCGCTCGCAGCATGTGCGGATGTACCAGTCCGAGTTCTGCCCGCTTGACGATGGATCGGACCCAGCGGTGGGCGGTGCGTCGGTCGAGACGTTGGCCGTCGTGGCGCAGCAGGATGGGGCCTTCTCGCCGTTCCCCGACGGCGAGGTCGATGGTGCGAGCGGTACGTGGCACCAGCGGGATCAAGGCCGGTTTGTTCCCCTTGCCGATGATCCGCAGGACCCGGTGCCCGCGTTCGAAGGCCATGTCCTCGACGTTGGTCTCACAAGCCTCGCTGACCCGCAGCCCGTTCAGTCCGAGGAGCACGGCTAAGGCGGCGTGGTCGTGATCGAACCGCTCGGCGGCGAAGAGGAATCGGCCCAACTCGCCACGGTCCAATCCGCGCCGCTCTGAGGGGTGGACGGTCGGCCGGCGAACGTACTGGGCCGGGTTGGACGAGATTCTTCTGTCGATGTGAGCGAAGCGGTAGAAGCCGCACGCGGTGGACAGGCGCCGGTCGATGGTCGAAGCTGCCAGCCCGCGCTCCTCCATGGAGCTGCGGTACAGCTCGAGATGGGCGCGGGTCGCTTCGAGCACGGCCAGGCTGTGATCGGCGGCCCATTTGAAATAGGTTGCGGAGGTCGTGGCGGTAGGCATCGAGTGTCCGCCCGCTGTATCGAGCGAAAAAGGCGACGGCGGCGAGCTCGGCTTCATCGGGTGCGATGGAGTCTGCTGTGAACGCCAAGAGGTGGGTGTGGGTATCGAGGGTGGTCATGAAGTGCCTCCTTCCGGTGTGGGAGGCCAAGCCAACACCGATCGACGGCCACCGGCCTGGTCGAAAAACGGCTATCGACTAGTGTCGTACTTCGTAGTACACTTACGGGGTGACGGGTGTCGACTGGTCCTACCGGGCCGACTACATACGAGAACGCCATGGGATCGAAGTGGAATGGACAGACGAGGCACTTGAAGACCCCGACGCTGTCCGAATCGACCCCGATCCGGCCAGCCGATCGGGCCGGTCGGTGAGAACCATCGGCTACTCGCCCAAGGCCGGGCACCTAGTCACTGTCATCACCGTTGAGGAGGCTGGAATCACCTACGGCGTGAACGGCTGGAAGTCCAATGAGGTCGACACCCGCCGGTACCGAGAGGAACGACCATGAGCGACATAGAGAGAATCATCGAAGGCGAGACCGAGGCGTCCGAGGACAACCGAGACGCGCCTATCCCCGAAGGGGCCAAGGTCACCCGGCCGAATCGGGGTCGCTCGACCGTCTATTCGATCCGGCTGAACCCCGACGAGGTCACTGCACTTCAGTCCATCGCCGATGCAGCCGGTGTCCCGGGATCGACCCTCGCCCGGTCATGGATCGTGGAACGAATCCAAGAGGAACAGGCCGGGCTGAGCGACGCCGAGGCCGAACTGCGCGCCGCCCAGCGCCACCTCACCCATCTGCAACGACACCTCCGCCAACAGGCGTCATAACAACGCCAATAACGTCTGTCAGCCGGCGTTCTCGGACAGGCTCTGTCCGTCGTAATGGGACGCATCATGTGAGCGATATGGGATGCCCCTCGTCGGCCATGGGGGCGATGGGCCGACGAACTGATGGTGGATTAGCCGCCGGCGACGAAGGCGACGACGACGTAGGCGGCGTGCTTGTCGAAGTCCTGGCGGCGCCGGTCGTACACCGTGGTGGTTCTCGGGTCCGCGTGTCGGGCAGCGATTTGTGACTTCACGGAGCGGGACGCCTGCGTCGAGGGCGGCCATGATGAAAGCGGCTCTGAGCATGTGCGGGTGCACCGAGCCCAGTCCTGCACGCTTGCCGATCGATCGCACCCATCGATGAGCGGTGCGCCGGTCGAGTCGCTGCCCGTCGTGGCGCAGCAGGATCGGCCCTTCGGCCCGTTCCCCGACGGCGAGGTCGATGGTGCGGGCGGTTCTCGGAACAAGGGGTATGAGGGCCGGCTTGTTGCCCTTGCCGACGATGCGCAGGACTCGGTGTCCTCGCTCCATGGCCATGTCCTCGATGTTGGTCTCGCAGGCCTCGCCGACGCGCAGGCCGTTTAGCCCGAGGAGCACGGCTAGCGCGGCGTGGGAGTGGTCGAAGCGCTCTGCGGTGAACAAGAACCGGCCCAGTTCACCACGATCGAGTCCGCGACGCTCGCTGGGGTGCACCCTCGGACGGCGTACGTACTGGGCCGGGTTGGATGCGATTCGCCCGTCGATGTGAGCGAAGCGGTAGAAACCGCATGCGGTGGACAGGCGTCGGTCGATCGTTGAGGCAGCCAGCCCCCGCTGCTCCATCGACGACCTGTACATTTCCAGATGGGCGCGGGTTGCCTCGAGGACGGGCAGGCCGTGATCGGCGGCCCACTGGAAGAGGTTGCGCAAATCATGACGGTAGGCGTCGAGGGTCCTGCCGCTGTAGCGGGCTAAGAACGCGACGGCCGCCAGCTCGGCTTGATCAGTTGTCCGGGCGCCCTCGCCTGGCTCGATGGTGGTGGTAGCGATGGTGATTGTGGCCATGGTTGATCCTCCTGATAGTCGGGAACATCCAGCCAACCCTCCCGCTGGACCCGCCGACTCGTAGTGCGACCCGTCGCTAGGGTCGAGAAGTGATTCCTGAACTGGATCAACACCGGATCACCCGCTGGGTAGAGGCCCGCAACGCCGGTCTCCCCGATGCCGCCCGAGACAAGATCCGCTACGAACTCGACGTCACCGCCACCACCGTGACGATCCTTGAGTGCCGGCCACCGTGGCGAGCCGACTACGGACCCAAGTGGACACGCTTTCCGATCGCCCGGCTGCGATACACCAAGGCCAGGCGACAGTGGTCCCTCTACTGGCGAGACCGCAATCTCCGCTTCCACCGCTACGAGCTCGCACTAGCCACTTCGAGTGTCGAGGACCTGCTCGCCGAGGTGGACCGCGACTCGACGGGCATCTTCTGGGGCTAGCCAAGATTTGTGTCTTGCAATATTTGTTTGTGACTGACACAATGGCCTCGTGAAGCCGATCAGGTTCACGCGGGGTTCCCGCAAGCACCGGATCGGCCGCAAATCCGCTTATCACCTGATCGCCATGACCCCCGCCACCATCACCACCGACGAAGAGACCGGGGATACCACGCTCAGCTGGATTGGTTCCGATGAGCGCGGCCGAGAACTCGAGATCATCGCCCTCGACAGGCCTGACTGCTTCTTGGTGATCCACGTCATGCCCACCCACTACCGCAAGGCAGGTCGATGACCAAGCGCAAGATCCAGCCCGGGCCGATCGGACCTGATGTAGATCTCGACAAGGACGAGATCTACCTGGCCGACGGCCGGCGTCTAACTGAACAGCTCGCCGAAGAGATCGCCGAGCGCGCTCTCGCCCGACATCGAGGCCGGCCATCTGTCTCCGGCGGCGGACGACGTACCCCCAGCCTGACCGTACGAGTACCCCAGCCCACCCGAGATGCCCTGGAGAAGCTGGCCAAGTCCCAAGGCAAGAGACTCGCGGACATCAGCCGCGAAGCCCTCGACGAATACATCTCCCGCCACGCCAGCTGACCCACCCGGAACGACGCGATCAACAGACCCGACTGAGCCTCAAGCCGGCGATAGGGGCGCGCCATGGTCCGAGCGCGACGCTGATTCAGTCGAGACGTCGGCCGGCGCGTAGCACGGTGAAGTATCGACGAGTCACCCGATTGTCCATCCGCGAGCTCCCGGTTTGATCTTCGACGTAGGTCCGGCGACCTGGGTTCATCTGCCGATGGCAAGGGTGAGGAGGGTGTTGACCGCGGTCTCGATCGGACGGGCGCTTTGATGTACCTGGGAGAGTAGGAGTCCTCCTTCGAGTGTGGCGAGGAGGGTCGTGGCGAGGTCGTCGGGGTTGATGTCGGACGGGAGTTTCCCGTCGGCGTGAAGGGATCTCAGTCCATCGGCGATGGCGACGGCCCACTGATCGAATCCTGCTGCGATGAGCGCTCGGGCTTCGGGGTCGCTCTCGGCGAGCTGACCAACGAGCGAGCCAAGTGCGCAGCCCCCTTTTGCTTTGGTGCGCTTCGCTGCGGCCATCACCATCTTCCGCCAGGCTTCGACTCCGTCCTCGCGGCCGAGCGCGTCCCGATTGCGATTGACGATGGCGTCGGCTTGGTAGTCGATGACCGCCTGGACGAGCTCGTTCTTGTCGGGGAAGTAGTGGTACATCTGCGAGCCGCTGACTTCCGCCGCCGCCTTGACGTCCTCCAAGGTGGTGCCCGCCACCCCGCGCTCATGGATCAGGACGGCGGCCGCCTCCACTATTCGGGCCCGGACGCGTGCTCCCTTGGGCGTGAGCTTCGGCCGGTCACTCGTCTCGTCGACCACGGA
>CAZCCS010000161.1:0-6829 GCA_964497005.1 uncultured Acidimicrobiaceae bacterium
TGGGTCGCCTGAGGGTGCGTCGCCCGAGGGTGCGTCGCCTGAGGGTGCGACAAGTGCGTCGCCGGCGGGTGCGCCCGATGGTCCGGCGGAGTCGCCCGGGCCCGCGCCCGCCGCGCCGGCGCCGGCTCCCGCCGCAGCGCCGGCCGAAGAAGCGCCCTCCGCCGGCGAGTAGCGCCGGCGAGTAGAGGCTGGGCCAGGTCCGGTCCAGCCTCCAGTGCGTCACCGTTATCGGCGTTGCCGACGATTCTCGGCGCGGGATTGCGCCATATTTTGCGCTCTGGCGCTCCGAGAATCGCTAGGCATTGCCAAACTGCACGGCCGGTGCCAGTGGACGGTGACTACACCCGCTTCCAGGCCTCGGTCAGCACGTCGCGGAGGATCTCGCCGATCAGGTCGAAGTGCTCCTGCTCGCAGATGAGCGGAGGCGCCAGCTGGATCACCGGGTCACCGCGGTCGTCGGCGCGGCAGATCAGGCCGGCGTCGAACAGCGCGCCTGAGAGATAGCCGCGCAGCAGGCGCTCGGATTCCGCGTCGTCGAAGCTGTCCCGGGTGTCGCGGTCCTTGACCAGCTCGATACCGATGAAGAAGCCGTCGCCGCGGACGTCTCCGACGATCGGCAGATCGCGCAAACCGTCGAGCACCGCCTTGAAGTCGCCGCAGCGGCGGGCGACTCCACCGATGAGGTCCACTTTTTCGAACAGGTCCAGATTTGCCAGCGCCACCGCCGCGGACACCGGGTGCCCACCGAAGGTGAAACCGTGCGAGAACGTCGCGGTGCCGTTGAGGAACGGCTCCATCAGCCGGTCGTCGACGAGCAGGGCGCCGAGCGGCGAGTACCCACTCGTCAAACCCTTGGCGCAAGTGATCATGTCCGGCACGTAGCCGTACCGATCGGCGCCGAACCAGGTTCCGAGGCGGCCGAACGCGCAGATCACTTCATCGGAGACGAGCAGGACGCCGTAGCGGTCGCAGATCTCGCGGACCCGCTGGAAGTAGCCCGGCGGGGGAGGAAAACATCCGCCCGCGTTCTGCACCGGCTCCAGGAACACCGCCGCAACCGAGTCGGGTCCCTCCATCAGGATGTGCCGCTCGATGTCGTCGGCGGCCCACCGGCCGAACGCCTCCCAGTCGTCTGCGTGCTCGGTTGCCCGGTAGAAGTTGGTGTTGGCGACCCGGACCGACCCCGGCACCAGCGGCTCGAACGGCGCCTTTATCCCGGGCAGGCCGGTGATCGACAAAGCGCCCATCGTCGTTCCGTGGTAGGCGATGTCGCGCGAGATGACCTTGTAACGCCCCGGTTGACCGGTCGCGCGGAAGTACTGCCGGGCGAGCTTCCAGGCCGACTCGACCGCCTCGCCGCCAGCAGTGGTGAAGAACACCCGGTTGAGGTTCCCGGGCGTCAATGACGCAAGCCGTTCCGCCAGTTCCACCGCGGCGGGGTGGGCGTAACTCCAGATCGGAAAATAGGCCAGCTCGCTCGCCTGCCTCGCCGCCGCCTCGGCGAGCTCGCGTCGGCCGTGGCCGGCCTGCACGACGAACAACCCGGACAGGCCGTCGAGGTATCGCTTGCCCCGCGAATCCCACACCCACGGCCCCTCCCCGCGCACCATGACCGGGATCTCGTGATCGGCGTAGGAGCTCATCCGGGTGAAGTGCATCCACAGATGGCGGTGGGCCGCCTTCTGCAGGTGATCGTGGTCGGGCGCGGTCATCGGGTTCCCCACTGGTAGGTCTCCTTCACGACTTTCAGGTACACGAACGTCTCGGTGTTGCGGACTCCGGGGATGGTCCGGACCCGCTCGTCGAGGGTGCGAAGCAGGTGCTCGTCGTCCTCGCAGATCAGCTCCACCAGCAGATCGAACTGGCCGGCGCTTATCACGACGTACTCGGCCTCGTCGAGGGACGCGAGCTGCTCGGCGACCTGGCGGATATCGCCCTCCGCTTTGATCCCAAGCAGAGCCATCCGATGAAAACCGATCGCCGCCGCGTCGGTCACCGCCGCTATCTGGACGACGCCGTCGTCGATGAGGCGCTGCACCCTCTGCCGGGTCGCCGCCTCCGACAGGCCCACCGCCCGGGCGATGGCGGCGTAGGAGCGGCGCCCGTCCTGCTGCAGCTGCTCGATGATCGCCTTGTCGATGGGATGGAGTCGCCCCCGGTTCTCGCGGATAGACGCGTCTACCAGGGCCATCACGACGGATTCTATTGAGAGGGGCGGCCACTGGCAACGGATTCCTTGCACAGGCGCTCGGCCGGGGGCAAGATGGGCCGGTACCGAGTTGGCGCCAGCCCACTGAGAAGGGAGAGCGTCCCATGACCGAGCGATTTCACAACTTCGTGAACGGCGAGCGGGTCGAGACCAGGAGCGGCAGGTTCACACCGGTCATCGACCCAAGCAGCGGCCAGGCGTACGCCGAGGCTCCGCTGTCGGGCGAGGAGGACGTCGACGCTGCGTGCCAGGCAGCCGCGACAGCTTTCGAGACCTGGCGCGACACCACTCCCTCCGAGCGCAGCCTGATGCTCTGGAAGCTCGCCGAGGCGATCGAAGACCGAGCCGACGACTTCGTCCAGGTCGAGGGTCGCAACACCGGTAAACCGCTCGCGCTCACATCGTCGGAGGAGATCCCGCCGATGCTCGACCAGATCCGGTTCTTCGCCGGCGCCGCCCGCGTCCTTGAGGGAAAGTCGGCGGGGGAGTACATGGCGGGTCACACCTCTTTCATCCGTCGCGAGCCGATCGGCGTGGTCGGGCAGGTGACTCCCTGGAACTACCCCTTGATGATGGCGGTATGGAAGATCGCGCCGGCGCTGGCCGCCGGCAACACCATCGTGCTGAAGCCGTCGGAAACGACGCCGGTGACCACGCTCATGCTGGCCGAGTTGGCGAGCGAGATCTTCCCGCCCGGAGTGCTCAACGTGATATGCGGTGACCGTGACACCGGGAGGGCGCTGGTGAAGCATCCGGTCCCGCAGATGGTGGCTATCACGGGGAGCGTCCGGGCGGGAAAGGAGGTGGCGGCGACCGCGGCGGAGGACTTGAAGCGCGTGCATCTGGAGTTGGGAGGCAAGGCTCCCGTCGTCGTCTTCGACGACGCTGATGTCGCAAAGGCCGCAGAAGCGATCGCGATCGCCGGCTACTTCAACGCCGGCCAGGACTGCACGGCAGCGACGCGGGTACTTGCTTCACCGGGGGTTTACACCGACGTCGTAGACGCGCTGTCCGAAGAAGCCCGCAAGACAACCTTTGGAGGACTCGATCAGCCCGACGCAGCGTTCGGTCCCCTGAACAACGCCAATCAGCTTGAGCGCGTGCGCGGCATGGTGTCGCGGACGCCGAGCCACGCGAAGGTCGTTGTGGGAGGGGAGGCTCCAGGCGGTCCGGGTTTCTTTTTTCCGCCGACTTTGGTTGCCGGCGTCGAGCAGGACGATGAGCTTGCCCAGACCGAGATCTTCGGGCCGGTGATCACCGTGCAGCGATTCGACGACGAGGACGAGGCGGTGCGGTGGGCCAACGGGGTCGAGTACGGGTTGGCGTCGAGCGTTTGGACCGCTGACCACGGGCGGGCGATGCGCGTTTCCCGCCGGCTCGACTTCGGCTGCGTGTGGATCAACACCCACATCCCACTCGTCGCCGAGATGCCCCACGGCGGCTTCAAGCATTCCGGGTACGGCAAGGACCTGTCGATGTATGGGTTGGAGGACTACACCCGGGTGAAGCACGTGATGAGCGCGATCGACTAGAGGCCGCGAGGCTGAAAGAGGTTGACGATGAAGGTTGGCGTCCCCGCCGAACTCAAGAACAACGAATACCGCGTCGCGTGCACGCCCGCCGGCGCGCACGAGCTGGTCAGCCACGGGCACACCGTCTACGTGGAGCGCGGAGCCGGCCTCGGATCGTCGGTGCCGGACGCTGACTTTGTCGGCGCTGGCGCGCACATGTTGGACGACGCGGACGACGTGTGGGGCGAAGCCGACATGGTGCTCAAGGTCAAGGAGCCGGTGCCTGAGGAGTACCACAGGTTGCGGAAGGACCTGATTCTCTTCACCTATTTGCACCTGGCCGCGTCGCGGGAGTGCACGATGGCTCTGCTCGATGCCGGCACGACTGCGATCGCGTATGAGACGGTGCAGCTACCGGATGGGTCGTTGCCGTTGCTGGCGCCGATGTCGGAGGTTGCGGGCAGGATGGCGCCTCAGGCCGGTGCCCACCACCTCCAGCGCGACGGCGGCGGGAGGGGCGTCCTCATGGGCGGGGTTTCGGGTGTGTATGCGGCGAAGGTCGTCGTGCTCGGAGCCGGCGTGGCGGGGATGAACGCGGCGGCGATCGCGCTCGGCATGCAGGCGGAGGTGCTGCTGCTGGACAAGAACGTCGCCAAGCTGCGTGAAGCCGACCGCATCTACCAGGGGCACTGCCAGACGGTCGCGTCGAACACCTACGAGGTGCAGCGGGCCGTCGTCGATGCCGACCTGGTGATCGGAGCGGTCCTGGTTCCGGGGGCGAAGGCGCCGAAGTTGGTGTCCAACTCCTTGGTGGCGCGGATGAAGCCGGGTTCGGTCCTCGTCGATATCGCGATCGATCAGGGCGGCTGCTTCGAGGATTCCCGGCCGACGACGCACGCGGACCCGGTGTACAAGGTGCATGAGTCGCTGTTCTATTGCGTGGCGAATATGCCCGGTGCGGTGCCGCACACCTCCACCTACGCGTTGACGAACGTGACCCTGCCGTACGCGCTCGAGATAGCGGAGATGGGGTGGCGAGAGGCCATGCGGTCGGATCCGGTCCTGGCGCTCGGGTTGAACACCTACGAGGGGCAGGTCGTCTACCCCTCGGTCGCCGAGGCGCACGGGTTGGAGGCGGTTCCGCTCAGCTCGGTGCTGGGATAAGCGCCGGCGCGGTCGGTGCGGGTTCGGGGACCGCTTGTCGGGTTCGGGTTCGGGTTCCGGGTGAGCGGGCTAGCGGGCTGGTGCGCCCCGCCCCTCGCGGTCGAGCAACTGGCGAATCTGGCCGGCGGGATAGCGGCGGTGGCCGCCGGGCGTCCTCACCGAGGGGATCTGCCCGCGCTTGGCCCACTCCGAGACGGTGCGCTCCGACACCTCGAACAGGGCGGCGACGTCAGACGTGCGCAGCAGGTGACCATCGAGGCCCTCGGGCACCTCCGAACCGAAAAGGATCGAGAGCAGACGATGACGGTGTTGGTCCTGGAACTCCTCGGGGCCATCCGCCACGATTCGCGCCTTTCTTCGTTAATTGCCTAATTGCCAGCTGTGCTTGGCGCCGTTGGTGAAGCCTTCACGGGCCGGCCTTATTCGGCAATGACGCGAATGGGTCATCTTCACGGAAAAAAGGACTAGCCCGCAGCAGTTCCGGTCCTACTAGGCCGAATAGCTATGACGCGAAATGGCCGTTGACAAGGGCTTTCTGCCCCGCACGCGGATAAATACCAAGCTGCCGGTTTCCGGCAAATAGGGATAATCGGTCTATACGAGCAGATGCCGCATCAAGGAGATGCGCTGTCCCCTATTTGCGCGTTGCACCGTTCTGCGAGCCATGTCCATAGTGCGTCGAGTTGGGCGGAGAGGGCGGTGCGGTCGCCGCTGTTGTCTATGACGAAGTCGGCGAGGGCCCGGCGCTCTTCGCGGCTTATCTGGGCCGCGATCCGCGCCCGGGCGTCGGATTCCGTGAAGCCGCGGTGTTGGACCAGGCGCTCGACGGCGGTTTGCTCAGGCGCGTCGACGACGACGACCGCGTCGAAGTTCATGCGGGACTTGGTGGCGATGGTGAGAAGCGGAATGTCGACCACGACTATCTCGGTGGATTCGGCGGCTTCGACGACTCGCTCGGCCATGACGGAGCCGATTGCGGGATGGGTGATGTCGTTGAGAGCTGACAGCGCGTCGGGATCGTTGAAGACGACGTCGGCCAGCTTCTGGCGGTCCAGCCGGCCGTCGGCCTGGAGGACCTCGGTTCCGAATCTCTCGACCAGTGCGTCGTACGCGCGGCCGCCAGGCTCGACGACCTCGCGGGCGATTCCATCGGCGTCGATCACCGCCGCGCCGCCGGCGACCAGGTCGGCGGCGACGGTGGATTTGCCGGCGCCAATTCCCCCTGTGAGCCCGACGAGGAACATGGCGGATCAAGCTAGCGGCAGGCGGGCGAAGGCTGGGGGTTGGGCACCAGGTGCGCGGGTACTCGCAAGGTGCGGAACTGGCCAGAGTTGGCCGCTCGATTACGGAGTCACGGGTCAACTCTGGCCATTAATGCTTATCCGGCGCCGGCGAACTGGACACAGTTGGCCGATCGGCCGCCCGCCGGGATCCAACTCTGGCCACTTTTGCATCTGGTGGGCGGGGTGTGGACACCCGGCGGCGGGGTTAGGGACCCCCTCCGGGCGCGAGGCGGGGCCCCGGGGCGGGGGCCAGTGTCACAGTCCCACCCCGCCGGTACCATCGTTCGGGTGCCCGAATTCAAGGTGGTCTCCGATTTTGCCCCCGCCGGCGACCAGCCGACAGCGATCGCTGAGCTGTCGGAGGGGATCGCGCGCGGCGATCGATTCCAAACCCTGCTCGGGATAACCGGGAGCGGGAAGAGCGCCACGATCGCCTGGACCATCGAGGCGGTGCAGAAGCCGACGCTCATCATCGCCCCCAACAAGTCGCTCGCCGCACAGCTCGCCAACGAGATGCGCGAGTTCTTCCCGAACAACCGGGTCGAGTACTTCGTCAGCTACTACGACTACTACCAGCCCGAGGCCTACATCCCCTCGAGCGACACCTACATCGAGAAGGACAGCTCGATCAACGACGAGATCGACCGGCTGCGCCACTCGGC
>CAZCCS010000162.1:0-654 GCA_964497005.1 uncultured Acidimicrobiaceae bacterium
CTCCTGTGACAGGGAAGATGTGATTTGAACACGTTCAATGTCTGGAGGCGTCGTGGACCTCACCGTTAGTGGCGACCAACGGCGCGGTCTTCGAAGGAGAGCGGGCGTGGCTCGCGTGCGCGTGGCCAACATCTGTGGTCCCGCCTGTGACACGTGGGGCGGCTCCGCCTCGACACCGCCGACGCCCGATGGATAGTCCTGTCTCGGAGGCATCCGAATCCGGGCTGAGCCCGAAGGCGACACGGACCAGGTCGGGCATCATCGACGCAGCCCTACGCCTGTTCCGCCAACACGGATATGAAGCCACGACGATGAGAGCGATCGCCGCCGAGGCCGGCGTGTCGCTCGGAAACGCCTACTACTACTTCGAGTCCAAGCAGCACCTCATCCAGGCCTTCTACGACCGAACCCAGATCCAACACGCCGAAGCATCCCGTCCTGTGCTCGAAGGCGAGGTCGACCTTGCGGCGCGCATTCTGGGAGTCATCGAGATATGGCTGGACATCATGGAGCCCTACCGTGAGTTCGCTGGAACCTTCTTCCAAAACGCTGCCGACCCAAACAGTCCGCTAAGCCCCTTCAGTGCCGAATCGACCACAGCCAGAGAACTCTCCATCGACCTATGGCGCCAAGTGCGCCATCGTCTGTGGAACC
>CAZCCS010000162.1:664-6827 GCA_964497005.1 uncultured Acidimicrobiaceae bacterium
CCCAAACCACTCAAGCCGCAGCTGCCAGAACTCTTGTGGCTGTACTTCATGGGTGTCGTCTTGTATTGGGTGCACGATCCAACACCCAACGCCGCTCGAACCAGGCTCCTCGCCGCTCGCACCACACCCCTGGTTGTCCGGGCGATCGGTCTGGCTCGGCTTCCAGTGCTGCGCGCCACACTTCATGAACTATTGGGCCTCATTCAAGACCTCAAAGGGATCCACACCGGTCACGATCCCCAAGCTGATCGACCGGAAAGCCTCCAACAAACGCACCGTTCCTCGCGAAACAACAGATCATCGAGGAACCCGGTTCGAAGGAGCCGACCATGACCTTCCCCTCCGCAACCAAGTCGAGTTCAAAAATCACCGACCTACCGGCCGATACCGGCATCGACGTGGTCACCGGGGCCTTCGGCTACTCCGGGCGAGAAATCGCCAATGAGTTGCAACGTCGAGGCCGGCGGCTGCGCACCCTGACCGGGCACCCCAACCGAGGTCACGACGGCATTGACGTTCGTCTGTTGGATTTCGACGACCTCCCCGGGCTGGTGGCGAGCCTGGAAGGCGCCACCACGCTCTACAACACTTACTGGATCCGCTTCCCCCACGGTGCCCTCACCCACGAGATCGCCGTGGAGAATTCCCGCACACTGTTCTACGCGGCGAAGCGGGCCGGGATCAGCCGAGTGATTCACATCAGCATCACCCACCCCTCCATCGAGTCCGCCTACAGCTATTTCCGCGGCAAGGCGCTCGTGGAACGCTACCTTGCCGAAAGCGGCGTCCCCTATTCGATTCTGCGTCCCGCCATACTCTTCGGCGGCGACGGGGTACTTATCAACAACATCGCGTGGTTACTCCGGCATCTCCCACTCTTTCTCGTAGGTGGCAAGGGGGATTACCGCGTCCGCCCGATCCACGTGAGCGACCTCGCACAACTCGCAATCGAGTCCGCCCAATACCACGACGACACCATCATCGACGCGGTCGGTCCCGAACGCCCCACCTTCCTCGAACTGATCCACTCGGTCCGCGATGCGATCGGCAGCCGGACCCCGATCATCCAGGTACCCGGGCCCCTCTTGCCGATCATCGCGGCCGGCCTCAACGTAAGTCTGCGCGACGTTTTGCTGACAGCAGACGAGTACCGCGCAATGTCAAGAGGCCTAGCCGATACCTCGGGACCTGCCACAGGCCAGGTCGCCCTCTCCTCCTGGCTACGCGAATACGGGGAGAAACTCGGAATCAACTACGCCAACGAACTCGACCGGCACTACCGCGACCGGCAGAACAGGGTCTGGACTATCGCGTCAGGCAGCACCAATCCAACGCCGTAGGCGCGGCGACACTCGGGAACGCCATACGTATTTGGTGGGGTTAGCCCCAGGTCGGGGTGGGGGTAACCCGATCCGAAAGACGCCGACTGGCGGGATTCCGCTCGAGGGGCCGCATATCTAGTTTTTGTCGTGTGATAACGGCACATGCACTGACCAAGCGCTATGGCGCTACCACCGCGGTGGACAGCTTGACCTTTGAGGTTCCCCCCGGTGTGGTCACTGGGTTCTTGGGGCCGAACGGATCGGGCAAGTCGACGACGATGCGCATGATTATGGGTCTCGACGCTCCCGACTCAGGTTCGGCCCTGATCGACGGCAAATCATATGAGGAGCTTGCGTGGCCCTTGCGGCAGGTAGGTGGCCTGCTGGACGCCAAGGCCTTCCATCCCGCTCGCACCGCTCGCAACCACCTGCGATGGCTCGCTATGACCAATGACATACCACTCCGTCGGGTCGACGAGGTGCTGGACCAGGTGGGGTTGACCTCGGTTGCTGATCGACGTGCAGGAAAGTTCTCGCTAGGCATGAGCCAGCGGCTGGGTATAGCCGCGACCCTGCTGGGTGATCCGGGAGTGTTGTTGTTCGACGAGCCGATCAATGGTCTCGACCCCGAGGGCATTCGGTGGGTGCGTCACTTCCTAAGGGGTCTGGCCGCAGCGGGTCGGACCGTGTTTGTCTCCAGTCATCTGATCAGCGAGATGGCGCAGACGGCCGACCGGCTGGTCGTGATCGGCCGGGGACGGTTGATTGCCGAGACGAGCGTGGCCGACTTCGTGAACAGAAGCAGCCCCGGCGCCGTCAGGCTGGTTTCCCCCGATCTTGTGGCGTTCGCCGCGGCGCTCACCGTGGCTGGGGCTACCGTCAGCGAAGGCGACGGTGGTTCGTTGACCGTCGAGGGTTTGACCGCCCCCCAGATCGGCGACCTTGCCGCCCGTGACGGGCTTCGGGTGCACGAGCTGATGCCGATCGCTGTGTCCTTGGAGGACGCTTTCATGGAACTGACCCAAGACGAGGTGGAGTACCGCCCATCGACGATGGCCGGCGCGGCCGCTGCTGGCTGGAAGGAGTGACAGACATGACCCAGGCCATACAGACCGCCCCCTTGGCGCACTACCGCGTCAAGCACGTGGTGAAGTCCGAGGTACTGAAGATGGCGACCCTGCCATCCACCGCGATCACTCTCGGCTTGACCGTCGTAGCGGGCCTGCTGGTGACCGGACTGGTGACCAATGCGGCACTGAACCACGGTCCCGACTTTTACAACGGCTTCGACCCGACCCAGAGCGCCCTCACCGGGCTGATCGTCGCTGGTCTGACCGGCGGAGTGTTCGGAGCGCTGCTCATCACCGGTGAGTACTCGAGTGGCACCATCCGCTCTTCGTTGGCCGCCACCCCCAAGCGTCCCGTCCTGCTGGTGGCCAAGCTTGGCGTAACCGCCCTGGCCATGGTGGTCTTCTGCGAGGTTCTCAGCTTCGCCGCGTTCTTCCTCGGAGAGGCCATCCTTTCCGGGGGGGGCGCTCCCTCGGCGAGCCTGGGTTCGCCGGGCGCTCTGCGGGCGGTTTGGATGACCGGCTTGTTCATCGCTCTCCTGGCCCTCATGTCATTCGGTTTCGGGCTCATCTTCCGCAGTACGGCCGGGGCGATCTCGGCTTTCGTCGGCATCGTGTTCGTGCTCCCGCTGGTGATGCGCGGGATTTCCGAACCTGACACCCGCTACACACCCACCCGCATCCTCGTCAACTCGATCATGTCCACCACCAACCAGGGGCCGGGCGGTCCGATCCGAGACTTCTCGCCGGGCGTAGGCTTGTTGGTGATGGCCCTCTACGCCGCGATCGCCCTCGCCGCTGGTGCCGTGGTGTTCACGAAGCGAGACGCTTGAACCAGGCCGGCGCCGAGAAGGGCTCGGTGCGGATTCAGACCAGTCAGGACTGGATCGAGCAGGTCAGGCGCCTGGCCCGGTTGATCAGCCGGGAGCCGTTCCGCAAGCAGAGTTGGGCGGAGCTGGGGTTCTTTCTCGCCAGCTCCGCCCTCGCCTTGGCCGGGGTGCTCGCCCTTGCCGCTCTGGGCATGGTCGGGCTTGCGCTCACGGTCGTCTTCGCCGGAGTCGTGATCCTCGCGGGAGGCCTGCGAGCCTCCCGGGGCCTGGGCCGCTGGCAGCGGGCGCTCGCCCGGCAGATACTGGGCGAGGAGATCCGCGATCCCGAGCCGTTCAGTGCCCGTCCCGGACTCTTCGGATGGCTGCGGGCGTCGTTCGCTGATGGGGCTGCCTGGCGATCGGTGGGTTACCTGGTGGCCAAGGTCCCGCTCACCATCTTCGGTGTGTGGTTCGCCTTGAGCATCTGGGTCGAAGCGCTCTTCAGCGTCGCGTCGCCTTTTACCGGCAGCGTCGGAACCGCGAGGTTCGGAGCCTTCGGCCGGCTGCACGCCCCCGGCTACAGCGGTGGGCCAGGATTCAGCCCCGCGGCCCGTCTCGATGTGTTGATCACTGGGGTTGTGCTTTTGTTCGTCGCGCCGTGGGCGATGAGGTTGGTAGTCAACCTCGACCGGGGGATGATGCGTATCCTGCTCGGCCCGGACGCCGCGGCGTCCCGAGTGAGGAGTCTGGAGGAGTCGAGATCGAAGACGCTCGACGCAGCCACGGAGACACTCCGGCGTATCGAGCGCGACCTGCACGACGGCACTCAAGCACAGCTCGTGGCGCTGGCGATGCGCCTCGGACAGGCCAAGGAGAAGCTCAATCATCTCGACTCCGATGGCGAGCGCGGCGACATTGAGGCCGTCCGCAGCCTGGTCGACGAAGCTCACCGCGGAGCCAAAGAAGCCATCACCGACCTGCGTGACCTGGCCAGGGGCATTCACCCGCCCGCACTCGACACCGGCTTGGAGAACGCCCTCGCGACACTGGTGGCACGCAGCCCGGTCCCCACCGAGGTGACCGTATCGATCCAGACCCGACCCAGTCCCGCCATCGAAGCCATCAGCTACTTCTGCGCGGCTGAGTTACTCGCCAACGTCGCCCAGCACGCCCAAGCAACCCGGGCCTCTCTCACATGCGTCCAGCACGGCCCCTGGCTGCGGGTTGTGGTCCGCGACGACGGCCGCGGCGGCGCCGCGATCGACCGCGGGAGCTCATCCTCGAGCGGCCTAGACGGGCTCGCCGACCGAGTCGGCGCAGTCGACGGGCACCTCAGCATCGCCAGCCCTGCGGGCGGCCCCACCGCTGTCACGGTCGATCTCCCGGCTTACTTCTGAGAAAGGTGAGCACCGACGCCATGACCGTTGTGATCGCAGAGGACTCGGCGATCCTGCGGGACGGTTTGGTTCAGCTTCTCACTGATAGGGGTTTCGTCGTGAAGGCAGCCGTAGGCGACGCCGTCAGCCTGCAGCAGTCGGTGGCCGCCAATGCTCCCGACGTGGCTGTTGTCGATATCCGCATGCCGCCGACCTTCACCGACGAGGGGCTGCGAGCGGCCATAGCCCTGCGCAGGGATCACCCGGACGTGGGAATCCTCGTCTTCTCGCAATACGTCGAGACCCGCTACGCAGCGGAGCTCCTCGCCGGAGGCGCGGCCCGTGTCGGATACCTGCTCAAAGACAGGGTCGCCGACGTCGCCGACTTCGTGGAAGCCCTGGTGCGGGTGGCATCAGGAGGCACCGCCCTCGACCCGGAGGTCGTGACCCAGCTGATGGGGGCTTCGCGCCGCAACGACACCCTGGACAGGCTGAGCGGCCGGGAGCGTGAGGTCCTTGCACTCATGGCGGAAGGTAGGTCCAACTCGGCGATCGCTGCGACCCTCGTCATCTCCGAGGGGGCCGTGGAGAAGCACGTGGCCAACATTTTTTCCAAGCTGAACTTACCGGCCACCTCGAACGACCACCGCCGCGTACTGGCGGTACTCAAATACCTCGAGGGATAGCTGCGCGAGAGGGCCTCACCCACTCGTGTCCTCGATAGCCTCGTGTTATGGCGTCCACCCTTGACGGAACAGTCGCACTCGTCACGGGAGCATCGAGCGGCATCGGGGCGGCAACTGCCCGCCAGCTGGCTGCCAACGGAGCGGCGGTGGCTCTCGCAGCCCGACGCAAGGACAGGCTGGAGACGCTGGCTAGCGAGATCCGCGCTGCCGGTGGAACGGCGCTGGTTATCGAGTGTGACGTCACCCAGCAGGACGAGGCGTCCCATGCTGTCGAGCGCACCGTCGCCGAGCTGGGTCGCCTCGACACGCTCGTCAACAACGCCGGCGTGATGCTCCTCGGTCCAGCAGAGAGCGCTCCGTTGTCGGAGTGGCAGGAGATGGTCGAGCTCAATGTCCTCGGCCTTCTTTACTGCGCGCACGCGGCCACACGCAACCTGCTTCGCGCGGCGGCCGACGGTCCTCGCCATGTGGCAGACATGGTCAATATCAGTTCTGTCGCAGGCCGGGTTGCGCGCAACGGGAACGGCGTTTACAGCCTGACCAAGCACGGCGTCGGCGCCTTTAGCGAATCCCTCCGCCAGGAGCTAACCAAAAGGTATGTGCGCATATCGCTTGTCGAGCCAGGTGCCACAGCGACTGAGCTCGCCTCTCATAACAGGGCCGAAGTACTTGAGAGCATCAAGAGCCAGTTTGGGCAGACCATGGCAGCCGAGGACATCGCCGACGCCATCACCTACATCGTCACCCGGCCTCGCCACGTCGCGATCAACGAGATCCTGGTTCGGCCCACCGAACAGGAGCGGTGAGCGCCAACCTCGGGCAAAGCGTGTGCCACCTACCCGCGGTAGGAGTCACCCTTGGGCTCCGGCACCCCCTCAGGTCCCTGAGAGCACCTGCTCGATC
>CAZCCS010000163.1:0-6807 GCA_964497005.1 uncultured Acidimicrobiaceae bacterium
GTCGTTGTTTCGGTCGCAGCCGAGGACGTACGCGCGGAGCGCGCCGTGTGCAACCATGGCCGCGACGTCGAGGACCCGGGGCATGCGCTCGACCTCGTCGAGGTATTCCGGGAAGCTCTCCCAATCCCAGCTCATCCCTTCCGCCAGAGCGGTGCCCGGGATGTCCTCGACGCCTTCCATCAGCTGAATGAGCCAGTCCCGCTGCGAGGCGCGCGCGGGGGCGAATCCGACCCCGCAGTTACCGACAACGACCGTCGTCACTCCGTGCCAGCCCGACGGCGAGACTTCCGGGTCCCAGGTGACCTGACCGTCGTAGTGGGTGTGGATGTCGACCCAACCTGGGGTGACGATCGCCCCGTCCGCGTCGATCTCACGCCGTCCACGGCCCTCGACCTTCCCGACCGCCACGATGCGATCCGCCTCGATCGCAACGTCGCCGGTGTAGGGCGCCCGCCCGGTCCCGTCGACGATCCTGCCGCCTCGGATGATTAGGTCGTGCATTGGGTACGTTCCTTACCTTTCGTTAGGCGGCGGCGGATGCCGATCTCAACAGTTCCTCCCGGGTCGGACCACGTCCCGCCCCGGTCGGCAAGGCCGGCGGGTTGCACATCAGCTCCATCATCCGGGTCATGAACACAGGTTCTGCGAAAAGTTCGTTGGGGGTGACCAGCAAATGCAACAGTCGGGCGAAGCCGCTGATGACAACGGGGTCGGTGACCGCGCCTGACGCGACTGCTTGGAGCACGGCGAGCAGGTCCGGTTGTCCTTGACCGCGTTGTTGGTCGACGGGGCCGGCGGAACCGTCTCCTCGCCTTCGCATCGCTGACCTGGCCTGGTCCATCATCACCGAGCTGTGGAACCACGGTTCGACCTCGACGGCGCACGACGCCTCGTAAGCGGCCGACCGCGCGACCAGGTCGTCGGGATGAGCCGCCACGGCGTCGGCAAGAAGGATCGCCTGCACCAGCGCGAGCGAGCACCCGCGGCCATACGCCGGGTTGGTACACGTGTGCGCGTCACCGACCGCATGGAACCCCGCGACCAGCGGCTCGCCGCCCCTGTCCGTGAAGCGACGTAGCCGGTTGACCAACCCAGCCATCGGTTGAGACGACCGCAGAGGTCGGGCGCCGGCGTCGGAGAGACTTTTGCCGAGCCCGGGCAGCATGCTGGCGGCCCGGTCGAAGCCGCGATCATCGAGAAGGCACGCGCGTAATTCGGCGTCTTCTGGGGGGAGGCCCACGGCCACCGCAAGCGTTCCACCGTCTGCGGGCACGACCAGGTAGGACAAAAACCCAAGGTCTCGCAGCAACCCGCCGGCACCGAGGTCGAAGTCGGGCGCTTGGTACCAACGGGTGATGTACACCAACTCGCTCCGTACCAACTGCTCCTCGATGACGGCATCAAGCGGCGACAACCATGCACCTATGTCACCCCGGCGTCCCGTGCACGCGATCACCGACCCCGGCAACGTCGTGCCGTCATCGAGAACGGCGCCGTGGACACTCCGGCGCTCCCCGCCGACTCCTATTACCCGCCGGCCGTGGAGATGCTCGACGTTGGCCTCAGCCGACGCGGCCTTCCGGAGGATCCATTCAACGGTCGACCTCCTCGCGAGGAGCAGGCAGACCTCCTCGTCGAGGATTCCGTCCGCCGAGGGCGGGCGGTCAATCCTCGCGCCCGCCGCGAGAAGGTCGTCGAGAACATCCGGGAACCGCTCGCGGAGAACCTTCACCATCCTCGCGAGGAAAGCGTGCAGAAAGTGCGACTGGGGCACGCCCGGGCGATTCATCGCGAACGCCTGCTCGGCGTCGTTGACCTCGGGGATTACGTCGGGTTCGACGATGGTGACCTGGGCGCCGGCCCGGGCGAGAGCCAGCGCAGTGGCCAGTCCCGCGATGCTGCCTCCGGCGACCACGAAGCGATCAGTCGCGGCTCCCATCGCCCCGGAGCATATAGTTGGACACGGCCGTAGTCAACAACGGGGACGGCTGTTCCACGCGGATCGCGCGTGGTGATGTCGCCTCGTCCTCAGGCGGTGTTTCGCCTGCCGCGTGACGCCCTGGGACGGCGGGCGGCGACCCGCGATCCGGCCAGTTGCCGCGCCTTTTCGGAGACCGCCAGCATGAGTTCGGTGGCGTCGTTGGCCATCTCCTCCACGTCGGCGTCGACCTCGCCCTCGACCCACGCCACGAGCAACTCGGCGAAGCCTGCCGCCAGGAAACGCGCCGATAGCGTCCCGATCTGCTCTCCCTGAGGGGGCGCTCCATACACGCGATAAGCATCCTGCTCGATCATCTCCGCGATGTCGTGAAGCATCCTTATGCGACGACGGTTGAGCTGCTCGTTGCCGATTGCCTCGACTGTGAGAATGCGCACCAGGTGGGTCTGCCGGGTGACGATCTCCGCGGATTTCTGCACCGCAGCCTGAAGCCGTGCCTTGGGATCGTCGGGGGCTGCTTCGGCTGCAGCCGTCACCTCGGCGAGAAAGCCGGCGGCGAGCTGATCGAATACGGCGACGAGCAACGAATCGATGTCAGCAAAGCTCTCGTAGAAGTACCGGCTGTGTAGGCCCGCCCGGGCGCAAACCGCCCTGACCGTTGTGCCGCTGAGGCCCTCGGAGGAAAGCAGCTCGATGGCCGCGTCGATCAGTCGTTGGCGGCGTTCAGCGGTGCGGGCGTCCGGTTCGATACCCCGCCATTTGCGACGCACCGGTTGTACCGGTTGGGTCACCGATTGGAGCCTGGCAGCGTGTCGCTCACGCGTCGATGGTACGCCGGGTACCTCGACCAGCACTCAGTCGCAGCACGAATCCCGCCAGCCGCAACCCTCGCAGCGGTAGTGGGCGTGTTCTGCAGCCATCCGACCTCCGCAATTCGGGCACTCCTCGAAGACGCCGAGGGGAGAACGGCACTCTGAACTTCCGGCGGCGTCCTGCTCGATGGCCATAGGGCTCATCAGTTTGGCGGACCGGCGCGTGTCGAGGGTGGACTCCACCCTCTGTTAGTGGTTGGCTCAGCGGGGTGAGCCGACGACGGGAGGCGGGGGAGCGCTGGGGAGCACGTTGAGCGCGTCGATCAACTCGCGCAGCCGGGCGTAGGAGATCCGGTCGAAGCGCAACGCGATACGCGGCAGCTCTGGGAAGTCCTCGTTGCGCCGTTCGACCGGCAACGGCCGATCGAGGATCCGGATCGGGGATTCGACAATGTCGGAGAAAGACTCGGACAGGTTCTCCACCTCTTCGTCGGTGGGTCTGTTGATCAGCCTTATCACGAGCGTCTCCCCAACCCAGCGGATCGAGTGATAGTTCCTGTAGAAGCCGAGCACTTCGAACGCGGCGTCTTCGACTTTTTCCACTATCCGGTAGAGGCACGTATCGATCGGATGGATAAGGTTGCGCGAGGCGACCTCCTCCGTCACGAAGCGATCCCAGCTCTTCCAGTAGCCGCCGCCTGGGACTTCGAGCAGCACGATCGGGGCCGGCTCCGCCTTGCCAGTCTG
The DNA here is from genome assembly GCA_964497005.1 of uncultured Acidimicrobiaceae bacterium. Taxonomy (GTDB): domain Bacteria; phylum Actinomycetota; class Acidimicrobiia; order Acidimicrobiales; family Palsa-688; genus DASUWA01. The sequence continues at coordinate 3,499 of CAZCCS010000163.1, forward strand.
GATGAGTGTGAGCAGCTCGAAAGCCTCGTCGAGCGTGCCGAAGCCACCCGGTAACACGGCGTAGGCGAAGGACTCCTTGATCAGCAGGAGCTTGCGGGTGAAGAAGTACTTCATCGAGACGAGCCGGGGATTGTCGACGATGAACTGGTTGGCGCCCTGCTCGAACGGAAGCCTGATGTTGATGCCGAAGGCGTGATCTGGGCCGGCGCCTTCCAGTCCTGCGGCCATGATTCCGGGGCCGGCGCCCGTCACGGTCGACCAGCCGTGCATCGCGAGCAGGCGGGCGAGGTCGCGTGCCTGCGCGTAGAGGGGATCGGTTGGGAGTGTTCGGGCCGACCCGAACATGGTGATCTTGGGCAGATGCCGGTAAGGCGCGAAGACCTCGAATCCTTCGCGCATCTCCTTGAGCGCGGCGTTGGCGATCTTCAGGTCGAGGCGATCGGTGCGATCCCCAGCCAGCCGCATGACAGTCTCGAGGATCTCCATCAGCTGGTCGCGGTTGGCGGTGACGCCGATGGTGTCGAGGAGGGCAGCCAGCTGCTCGGTCGGGACCTCGTTCACTGCGGAGCTGCGGCGCGGTCAACCAGCCAGATCACTCGGTCGGACGTGACCCGGGCCGCGGGAAGGTCAGCGCCGTCCATGACGGCCTGGAGCGCGGCCCGCTTCGACTCGCCGGCGACAGTGAAGATCACCAGGCGCGAACGGGCGATGCCAGAAAATGTCAACGTCATCCGACGGAAAGGGTTTCGGCCGGACGGATCCTCGTTGAAGGCGACCAGTTGGCCAGGATCGGCGTTGAGCGCCGGCGACCCCGGAAAGAGCGACGCAGTATGCCCGTCGGGGCCCATGCCGAGATGGATTACGTCGAGCTTCCCGACCTCGCCGAGGCGGAGCTGATAGGCGTCGGGACCTTCTTGGCAGTTCATCGGGTATACGGAGTTCGCCGCGCCGACCTTTTCGAGCAGCGCCTGCCGTCCGAGGAGCTGATTGGAGTGAGGGTCGTCCGGCGGCACGCAGCGTTCGTCTCCCCAGTAGACGTTGACGGAGAGCCAATCGATCACGTCGGTGCTGTCTGCTGCGAGTCGTTCGTAGCACGGCCTGGCGGTGCTCCCACTCGTGAGCGCGATCGAGAAAAGGTCGTCCGGACGGTTCTCGTACGCGGCGATCACATGCGACGCGAAAGCGCCGGGGAGGTCGTCGACGACTTGAAGCTCACCGTTCACGGGCGGCAACGTTAGTTGGGGCCTGTCAGCCGCCGAGAAGTGTGGCCGCTGACAGGGACTTCTCCCAGATGACGTCAGGCGCCAGGTTCGTCAGAGCTTCGGATAGGCAAGTGCTGAGCGGATCGTCGGCCAACGGATACAGATGTGGCGGTCTGGGCCCGTCGGGCAGCACGGCCCGGGCCGATATGGCCTTGGCCGATCCGGCCCGCGTCACTTCGAAGGTCGCCTCGTCCGAGCCGTCACGGCAGGTCACTTCGATCTCGACATGACGCCTGTCCTCGAGCGTGACTTGCCTCGGCAGCAGCCCGAGCTGGGAGACGAGCCAGCCGCCCAAGAGCTTTCGCGGTCCGACCTTTCCAGTGACCTTCACCGAGTCGACATGCGGGATCCACCGCCGGCACTCCGGCGGGTCGAACAGCCCGGCTAAGAGCACCCGCCACGGCTTTAGCCGGATCCACGACAAATCGCTGACGGTGCGCCGGCGAGCGATTGCCAGGAGCGGGCGGAGACGGCCGGTGTCTGCAGCGTCGCGGCTGTCAACGAGAAGTGCGGTCGCGACCGACACAAGAGGGTCGGTCGGGTCTGGAATTGAGCCCACGTACCAAAGCGCTACCGGCAGATCGGAGATCGTGAACGATTCGACGATGGAGTCGAGATGATTGGCTGCCTGCCCGCACACTTCGATGTCGACCTCTTCGAAGTTCATCCGATGGCCACCGGCTTCCACCGCGTACAGGGTGGCGTGGGCGTCGAGGGTTGCGACCTGGTCCGGATCGGGCCGGAGCAGCACGATCCGCGAGGGATGGCGCCCGCCCAGGGACCTCAGGGCGGTAGTCGCCGCTTCGGCGCGGTCGCCGTCGGGGGCGACGGCGATGAGCGTCATCACGGCTGTGCGGGCCGATTGCTCTTCGCTTGCCTGCTGGCGAAGGTCTGCCAGCGCCGACACCACTTCGGAGACGCGTACACCGTCCCCGCTCCATGTGTCTACGACTACGGCGTCCGCCATTGCCGCCCGTCGCGTTCGATGAGCTGATCCGCTTGTTTGGGCCCCCACGTGCCCGCGGCGTAGCCGGCGAGAGGGACGGGACGGTCGCCGTGCCAGGTTTCAAGGATTGGATCCACGATTTGCCACGCCCGGTCGACCTCGTCGCTCCTGATGAACAGTGTCTGGTCGCCCACCATCGCCTCGAGAAGAAGCCTCTCGTAGGCGTCGGGGGTCTCCTCGATGAACGACGTCCCATACGACATGTCCATCAGCACGTCCCGGACCTGGAATGACTGACCAGGGACCTTTGCGGCGAAGCGGAGCGCGACACCCTCGTCAGGCTGGATCCGTAGCACCAAGGCGTTGGGCTGAAGCCCCTGGGTCTCGGCAGCGTTGAACGCAAGATGGGGAACCCGCTGAAACTGCAACGCGACCTCGGTGACCCGCTTCGGAAGCCGTTTGCCTGTTCGGATGTAGAAGGGCACGCCCGCCCAACGCCAGTTGTCGACCTGCAGCTTCATCGCCACGTACGTCTCTGTCTGGCTGTTCGGGTCGACGTTGGGCTCCTGGCGGTAAGCGGGCACCGCCATGCCCTCGCTCCACCCCGAGTCGTACTGCGCTCTCACCACGTCGGTGAACACCTGGTCCGGCGTCGGGATGACCACGGCGTTGAGAGCCTTGACCTTTTCGTCGCGGATTCCCTCCGCGTCAATTCGGATCGGCGGTTCCATGAGGGTCAGCGCGAGAACCTGCATAACGTGGTTCTGGACGATGTCCCTCAGCGCGCCGGCGGTCTCGTAGAACCCGCCTCGCTTCTCGACCCCGAGCGTCTCCGCGACGGTGATCTGCACGTGGTCTATGTAGTTCCGGGTCCAAAGTGGTTCGAAGATCGCGTTGGCGAAGCGAAGGGCCAACACGTTCAGAAGCGTTTCCTTACCCAGGTAATGGTCGATCCGGTAGATCTGCGACTCGTCGAAGAAACGGTGCAACGCGGCGTCGAGATGCCTCGCACTGTCGAGGTCTCTTCCGAAGGGCTTTTCGATCACAAGCCTCGCGGCTGTGTGGTCGTTGGGCGGCTTGTTGAGGCCCGCCGCGCCGAGG
>CAZCCS010000164.1:0-6801 GCA_964497005.1 uncultured Acidimicrobiaceae bacterium
ACCGCCGTCGGCCAGCCGGAGGCCGAGCCGCTGGACACGACGGTTCCCGGATGGTCGATAGAGATCATGATGGCCCCGGAGTTCGCAAAGGACCCGAGGCCTTTCTTCGCTCGGATGCGCAGCGGGCCGCCGGGCCGCGACGACGTTGACATCCCCGGCCGGAAGCCGACCGTCCTGGTGAGCCGAGCGAGGGACGTCGAGGAGACACTCCGCAATCCCAAGCTGTTCTCCTCGGTCTTCGGGGAAGGGATGGGCGGCCTCGGCAACGATCGCCCCCTGATTCCGCTGCAGATCGACCCTCCCGACCACAAGAAGTACCGGGTGCTGCTGGACCCCTACTTCGCTCCACGACAGATGGCCAAGCACGAGGACGACGTCGCCCTACTGGTCAACCAGTTGATCGACCGGTTCATAGACGGAGGAGGCTGCGAGTTCACATCGGAGTTCGCTATCCCGCTGCCCTGCACGGTGTTTCTCCGGTTGATGGGCCTTCCGCTGGAGAAACTCGACTATTTCCTGTGGATCAAGGACGGCATCGTCCGCGGCCACGGAGAGACCAACTTCGTCAAGCAAGCGGAGGCACGCAGCACGGCCGGGCGGGAGTGCTACAGCTACTTCGAAGAGGCACTGGACAGGATCGCTACCGAGCGGACTCCTGGCCTACTCCTCGACCTCCTCGAGGCCGAGGTCGACGGCGTTCGCTTGACCCGCGAAGAGATCATGGACATCTGCTACCTGTTCATCATCGCCGGGCTGGACACGGTCACCGACAGCCTCTGCTGCTTCTGGTCCTACTTGTCCGAGCATCCCGACCACCGCCGGCGCATCGCCGAGAATCCCGAGATCGTGCCGGCAGCGGTGGAGGAATTGTTCCGCTGGGAGTCGCCGGTCAGCGGTGTCGCCAGGGTCGCGACGGAGGACACCGAAATCGGGGGATGCCCGGTGCACGCCGGGGAGACCATCCTCGCCTTCGTCGGCGCAGCGAACACCGACCCGACATTCGTCGACACCGCGCACGAGGTCGACTTCGACAGGCCGGTCAACCGGCACTCCGCGTTCGGGCAGGGAATCCACAGGTGCCTCGGATCTCATCTCGCCCGCCTCGAGCTTCGGGTGGCGATGCGGGAGTGGCACAAGCGGATCCCTGACTACCGCATCCGGGAGGACGCCAACCTGGTCTGGACGCCGATGCTGCGCGCTGTTCACGAAATGCCGCTGGAGTTCTCGACCTAGTACCCGAGAGCGCCCCGCGGGCAGTGCCCGGTCGTCGGTGCCTCTCCCGGTTGACCACGCGGCCAGTAGAACCCGGTTCGATGCAAGTTGGGGCGCTACGGTCGGGTCGGCATGAGCGACCTCGTACCCGCCACCCGGGACCGCATCCTCGAAGGAGCCCTCCTCGCGATGGGTCGGGTGGGGATGCGCCGTCTGACAATGAGCGACGTCAGCGAGCGCTCCGGCGTTTCCCGGGGGACGTTGTACCGCTACTTCCCCTCCAAGGAGGACCTCCTCGCCGTCCTGGCCGAGTACGAGCGGGACCGCTTCTCCGAGGGTCTGCGCAGAGCGCTCGCGAACGTCCCCGAGGACCAGGTCGGCTTGGGAACGGTTGCCGAGTACATCCTCGGCTACCTCCGCCGGCATCCGGCGCTCACGTTGCTGATCGAGACGGAACCAGCCTTTGTCCTCGGCTTTCTGCGCCACCAGCTTCCCGTATTCCACCAAATCACCGAGGAGCTGCTCGCCCCTGTCATGCGCAAGGCGGTCCCGGTGCAGGAGGGATGGGTCAGCGTGGCCGAGCTGAACGAGCTGCTTCTGCGGGTGGTGCTTTCGGTGTTCCTGGTGCCCGGCGAGAGCAGCCGGGAGGTGGTCGGCACGCTCGAGGGGGCGCTGGAGAGCCTGGTGCGCCTGGCGGAGGGGCAGCGGAGGCCGGCGGGCCGCGAACCCGCGACGAAGGTCCGGGGAGCGCGAAACACCCGGCGTTCACGGCACGCCAGTTGATTACTCCGCCGGCAGCTCCACGTCCACCGTCGCCTTTGCCATCACCGCATCGTTCTGGTTGGTCAGCTCGACCGCCACGACGGCGATGTGCCGGCGCCGGCGCTCAACTCGGCGGTCGGTGACCTTTCCCCGCAGGTAGGTCACGTCGCCGGTGAAAGCCGGGTTGCGGTACTGCGCGTTTGAGTGGCGGAGGAAGCCCCATTCGCCGGCCCAAGCGGCCACGTAGTCCAGGATCCACGCCCCCATCGACGCACCGTAGCCATAGCCGCGGGCCATCCCGACGTGCTGGGCCCACCGCGGCTGCAGGTGCCCGCGCGACGGCCCGTAGTAGGCGCCGTCGGTCAGCTCGGGGTTGACCCTCTCCATCCGCCGGTCTCCCTCGAAACCAGCCATCTCCTTTGTGTAGCCGAGCGCTTCTGCGCGCACGGTCGTGGGGCCCTTCAACGTCGCCCCCCAGATGGTCATCGGGTACGCCCGCCATTCGGTGGTAAAGCTGGCGAGGCTGTGCGGACCGAGCACGTTGACTGCAAGCTCGTCGCCGACTGAAACGGAGTCGAACAGGCGCCGATCGTGGCGAAGCTCCTGGATCTGCGAGATGAATCCAGCCTTGATCTCCTCGAGCTCGAGCAATTGGTCGTCGGTCCACTCCGGCTCCGCCGGCTCATCGAACAGCCGCTTCTCACGCGCCTGGCGGACCTGGTACCGGATCGACGTAGACCGCTGGAGCGCCACCCGCTCGCCGCGCTGATTTATGTAAAGGGTGTCACCACGTTGGAAACACGTCGGCCCCGCGAACTTGGTCTCGGTCACCTTGTAATCGAAGGGCATCCGGTGGCACACCAACCGATCCTCCGGCTCGACGCGCGGTCCGAAGAACCACCATTCGTCACCACCAAAGATCAGATGCGAGTTCGGGATACGGCCCACCTGCGCCGGCGACGCGCCGTGACTGGTGTCGCAGGCAACGGTGAACGACTGGGGCGCGACGATCTTCCCGAACCGGCTCTCCGAGGCCCACTCCTCGTCGTAGTGCAACGGGTTCGGGTAGTGCATCCCCTGCACCCACCGGCGGATGTCGTTCAGCGCGACCGGTTCCTTCAACTCCCCTGGTTCCATCGGCACACCGATGTACTGGTCGAGGTCGGAGGTGTCGAGCCCTCCCTCCATTTCGCCCCCTTGCGTTTCCTCTCCCCCCGATTTGGTGGTCTGCTCGGCTCCGCCGATCTCATTTCCTGTCGTCGTCATGTTCGGGCTCCACTCTCAGGGACATTCGGTTCGCCCAGCCGTTCGTCGACCAGCCGGCGTAGCTCCTCGTCGCGCACCTTGGTGTCGCTGGCGGTCATGGGCACCTCGCCGTCGGACATGAACAGGATCTCCTTCGGAACCTTGTACGGAGCAAGCCTTTCACGCAAGAACGCTCTCACATCCTGGGCGGATGCCGACGCACCCTCCCGCAGCACCACGCACAGAACAACGACCTCCCCCATCCGCGCGTCCGGCCTCCCTATCACCCGAGCCAGCTTGACCGGCTGGAAGGCACGCAAGGCGACCTCGATCTCGGCTGGCGACACGTTCGCCCCACCTGTCTTGATCATTTCGGAGCGCCGGCCGGTCCAGTGCAGGTAGCCGTCTTCGTCGAACCAGCCGGCGTCGCCCGTGTGGAAGAAACCGTCCGCGTCGAAGCACTCCTCTGCACTCATCCCCACGTAGTGGTCCATCAACGTGGGCCCGTTCACCGCGAGCTCCCCCGACTCGCCCGGCCCGAGCAGACGACCGGATGCCGGGTCGATCACGCGCAGCCGGTTGCCGGGCAGCAAACGGCCGGTGCTCTGCTTGAGCAGCTCGCGGGGCGTGTCGTAGTAGTGGGTCGCGAAGATCGCGCAAGTCTCGGAGAGCCCATAAGCGACCGGCATGTTCCAGCCGGGATCCCCATTGACGCTCGGATGTCGGGCGAACGCCGACTTGCCGTACACGAACTTCAACGACGACAGGTCGGCCTGCTCCCACTCCGGAAGCTCCGACAGCGCCCCGGTTTGGTGCGGAAGGGTGTAGGGCTCGGTGACCCGCTCGCGCTCGAGGAGCTGCAACGCCTCCGACGGCTCGAAGGTTTCCTGCATCACCCAGCAGCCCCCGGCGGCAAGCGTCGCGCCCATTGCGGTGTTGAGACCGGCAGTCCAGAACATCGGGAGCGCGGTCCACATCCGGGTCCGCTCGTCCCTGCCGAAGACCTGGGCTTGGAGCCAGAACTGCAAGCTCGGCGCGCCCTGCCTGTGAAGCACGCCCTTCGGGCGGTCGGTGGTCCCGGAGCTGTAGATGATCGTGCCGGGGTCGTCTGGCGAAACATCCGGGCCGCCGGCACCCGTCCCGCTTGAGAGGAAGCGTTCCCATTCTGGGGTCCCGACCCCCGCCACCGTCCGCAACCGCCCTGGACGGATGGGATCGATCTCGTCCAGAAACCGCCGGCCGAGCAGGCGCTCCTGGGTGAGAAGGATCTCGGTGCCGGAGTGTTCGAGGAGGAACTCGAGTTCTGCTTTCGACGAGAAGGTGGACAAAAGAACGGCCACCGCGCCCGAAAGCGCCGCCCCGAAGAACGCGGCGACGGCTTCGGGGCGGCTACCCATGAGGATCCCAACCGGGGTACCGGGGCGAACGCCGTCCGCGATCAGTGCGGCAGCTACCCGGTGAGCCTGCGACCGGAGCTCTCCGTAGGTCCACCTGACAGTCGAACCCCCTTCAAGAGGGTCGTCGAATACCAGCGCCTCATTGCCATGAAAACGCTCTCCGACCTCCTCGATGAACCCTCCGAGGGTCAGCGAGCCGACGCCGGCGGCTTCGGAAAGGGGCGGGCCCTCCAACGTGCTCACCGTTCACCGATCTTACGGTCAGGGCACGTCCAGCCGCCCGACGGCACGTTTATGTCCAACAGGTTTCCAAGTCACCGGCGGCGAAATCAGTTCCGTGCGCCTCACCAGACGCCAGTTCATCGCCGCCACTGCGGGGACCGCGGCGGGCGCGGCAATTCCCGAGGCGATCATGAAATGGGCCGGCCAGGTGGCGCTGGCGACGGCCGACCAGCCCGGCTTCTTCCTGAGCACCACCAGGATGGCCACGTGCGCCGCGGCGTGCGCGCGGCTCGTGCCTACCGGGTCCAATCCCTCAACGGACCCCGGCGCGAACGAAGCGCACGCGGCGATCTTCATCGACCGGTTCCTGGCATCGTTCCAGGAGCTGCCCGCATCCGTGGCGAACAACCCCGACGTCTGGATCCAGGGCCGGTTCAGCGGCCGCAATCCCTACCCCGACAACACCGACGGCAAGCCGTCGTCCAACTATCCCCCCGACGAAATGCTCAACAGCGCCGGCCAGATGCAACTCCTGCCCCTGAGCAGCGCACAGGCACTTATTTGGAAGGTTCGCCTGTACGGAGAACAGGCCCTCAAAGGGGCACCCAACGGCGCCTGGGCGACCCAGGTTCTGAACGGGACCATCCCCGGTTTGGTCCCAGGGGGCCTTCGCAAGCTTTACTCCGACGGGCTCGACGCGTTCGACAGCTGGTCTCAGCAGCTAACGATGCAGCCGTTCGCCAGCGCGCCGGCAACAGAGCAGGACCTGATGCTCGCGGTCGCGGGCAACGTGGTGGTCGACGCCGTCGGACCGAACCTCCCCAGCCTGCCGGTGGCCCCGCCGCCCGCCGCCGAGGCCCTCTTCCCGACCCTGCTCAGGGACACGTTCGCGGCGTGCTACGGGTTACCCGAATACCGGGGCTTGCATTCCAACCCCTTGTGGACCCTGATCGGCTACGACGGCGACACGCAGCCACTGGGCAACAGCATCTACGGCGAGGACCTACCCGGAGACAACGACGGTTTCGGCGACGGCGTCTACGTGATCAAAGGCGGATACCACGAATACCGGCCGGTCTCGTACCCCGACCCCGATGACGGCACGCTGATGACACCGAGCCAGATCAACCAGTTGATGACCATGCTCTCGAAGAAAGCGCAGTCTTCATGAGGAAGATCGCCTGATGCGGCGGACTGCGATCGTCGTGGGAAGCGGGATGTCGGGCGGCACCGTCGCCAGGGTCTTGGCCAAGAGCGGCGACTGGGACGTGGTGATCCTGGAAAAGGGCCGGAACTTCTTCTCCGGCCTCGGCGGCGCCACCTCCGAAGTCACCAACCTGTTCTCCAACGACGAGTTGGGTTGGGAGTACCGGACCGCGCCGATCAACCAGGACCCGATGCTCGAGCCGCGCAGCTTCCGCACCGAGCCGTCGTCGGGCGCGAGGACATTCGTGGGCAACGTCCAGAACCTGCCGACGAATGTCGGCGGCGGGACCGTTCACTTCGACGCCAAGTTCAGACGTTTTCGCGAGATCGACTTCATCACCAACACGGCGATGGGTGGTACCCCCGACCAGCCGGCGATCCCTAACACGACCTACACGGACTGGCCGGTCGAGTACCGGCACATGGAGGCGTTCTACGCGGTGTCCGAGGAGATCCTCGGGGTCCAAGGTCCCGCCCGGCGGGTCAACGGGAAGGTGGTCAACCCGAACCCGTACGAGTCGCCCCGGAGAACGCCGTTCCCGATGCCGCCCGGTGTCGACATGCTGTCGAGCCTGCTGCCGGCCGAGGCCGCCCGCAGGATGGGCTATACCCCAGCCTCGGTACCGACCGCGGTGAACTCTCGGCCTTACCGGGGGCGCCCCGCTTGCGTCGACTGCGGGTTCTGCCTGAACTACGGCTGCCCGATCAACGCCAAGTCGTCGGGGGCGTGGCCGGTCAGCGACGCGCTCGCGACCGG
>CAZCCS010000165.1:0-6720 GCA_964497005.1 uncultured Acidimicrobiaceae bacterium
CGGGCGAGTACGACCGTCTCGAGATCCCGACCCGCGTGAACCAGTGCGGCCACGTCGTCGCGATGGCTGACCCGGGCGACGTCCTGCTCAATGATCGGTCCCTCGTCCAGGTCGGCAGTCGCATAGTGAGCGGTGGCGCCGATCAGCTTGACCCCGCGTTCGTGAGCGCGGTGGTAGGGACGGGCGCCGACGAACGCAGGAAGGAACGAGTGGTGGATGTTGATCACCCTGTGCTGCCATCGCTGCACGAATCCTGCCGACAGGATCCGCATGTACCTGGCGAGGACGACGAGCTCGATACCCGCCGAAGCAAGAAGGGCCTCCAGGGCAGACTCCTGCGCCGCAGGGTCCTGCTCGTCGACCGGCAGGTGGTGATACGGGACGCCGAAGCTCTCGGTCACCGCGCGGTGGTCGTCGTGGTTGCTGATGACCAGTGCTAGCCGGCCCGGAAGTTCGCCCGAGTACCACCTCGCCAACAGGTCGTACAGGCAGTGGGGCCGCTGCGACGCCAGAACAGCGAACGGTCGGTCCTCGTCGGACCACCGCATCTGGAGCTGCATCCGCAGGCCCTTGGCCATTTGCTCGGCCTCGGTCCTCAGCCCCGAGCGTTCCTCGCTCGGCTCCGGAACCCACTCAACCCGTTGCAAGAACGTCCCCGCCTCCGCGTCGGTGTGCTGGTCGGCGTGCAACACATCTCCACCGCGCCTGTACACGAAGTCGGCCACGCCGGCCACAAGTCCAGGACGGTCGGGCCCCGAGAGCAGGAACCTGACCGTGGCTGGGGCGTCGGACACGACCCAGGACGATATAAGCAGCCGGGCAACCGAAGGGCACGAATCCCGCCGACCCTGATCGTCTGGGCTAACGTTCGACACCGGGGCAGGAGCAGGAGGGGCCTTCAAGATGGCACGGGACAGCGAGCCAGGACCTTTCCCATACTTCGATCGGCGGGACCCAGGTCGGACCCGCAAGGTCATAGGCGTCGTTATAACGGTCGTGGTTCTGATCGCCGCGTACATACCCACCCGCTTCTTCGGGGGCCACGGAACCAGTTCGCTGCTCGGGTCGTACCTGGGTCCCAACACGTCTTGCTCCACGTACCAATATCCGGCTGGGGCTCGATACACCTTTGAGGGATGCTGGGGGGATCAGCCGCTCCGCTGGAACCGCTGCACGACCCTCGCGGTCGCCATCGATCCGGCCAATGCTCCGCCGGCGTGGTACTCAGATACGACCAACGCTCTCGGCCAGGTGGCTCGGGCGACCGGGTTGCGTTTCCACACCACATCGAGCGCCGCCGACATCACCATCAGATGGGACCGAACCCTGACCCTCCGCGGCGGAGGCCATCCGGACCGGGCCGGCCTGACGTCGCTGGCAATGCAGCCCGGATTGACCAACGTGACCTTCAAATCAGCAGACGTGCAGATATCTTCGGTGCTGTTCAGCGGGTCCGGTCCCAGCGGCGAGGTGCCGGTTCTGTTGCACGAGCTCGGCCACGCTGTTGGTCTCGGTCACTACCAAGGACCCGAGGTGATGAACCCTGTCGACCAGGGATACAGCGCCTACCAGGCCGGTGACTTGGACGGGCTCGCCACGCTGTACGACCCGGCGAGTTGCCAGGCCTAGGGTCGGTCCTCCGGCCGGCCGCTTCGACGGAATCGGTCCTCGAACGTATCCACGGCCTCGGCTATATCTTCGGCGGCCCCGATTAGCGGTCCGTGATCCAGCAGGTGAGGATGGACGTGAGTAGGGGCCTCCGCCATAGTCAACGGCAGATCCTCGGCGACCCGCAGCAGGGTGGCAGGATCCACCTGGTCACGGACGATGGAAAAGAGAGCCTCCTGCACCGAAATGTGAGTCTCGAGCGCTCGCTTGAGGGCCTCCTCGGAAGAGGGGTCGGCTTTGGCTTGGAGCACGGCCTCCGCCAGCGAGCGGTCGATCGTCCTCAGCTCCTCGAGTTCTGCATGAGTACAGATGGACCGCCGGGCAACTAGCGGATAGAACAGCTCGCGCTCCACGGTGAGATGCTTTGCGACCGCCTCCTCGAGCTCTGGACGCTGTTCAGACTCCCGCAGGTTCACATGGTCGGCTTGGAGCAGTTCGAGTAGGTCGAGTTCGTCGGCCATGCCGGCAACCTATACCTGCTCGCTGCGCTCTGCCCGGCCTACGAGCCGCCGTTGCCGCTCGGGGCCTCGGACGCAGAAGGCGACGGCGGGGCGAGCTGCGACACGCCTGAGCCGTTGAGGCCGTCTTGCACCACCTTCATCAGTTGAGCCGCCTGTCCAGCGAGCCCGGCAATCAGCTGGCCCATACCGTCGGCACCGTTCAGCACGGTTACGTTGGCGTTCGCCAACTGGGAGGCGGCTGCACCGATTATCTCGGGCATCTTCTCGACCAACATTCGCTGCAGGGCAATTCCCTGGCCGGTTGCGGTGGCCTCGGCCTGCAACCGGGTGCGCTGGGCCTCCGCCTCCGCGATCTTTCGGATCCGGAACGCTTCAGCTTCGGCCGGTTTCTGGACCGAGGCGATCAGCTCCTTCTCACGTAGCTCCGCGTTGCGCTCGGCGAGCTCCGCCTGGGCTTGCAGCACCGCCCTCTGCGCCTCGGCGGTGGAGAGAGGTCCGGCCGCGGCGGCCTGGGCCTGAGCACGGTCGACTTCGGCCTTGTAGCCCGCCTGGGTGACTTCGGTTTGCCGCTGGTACTCCGCCTGGTTGCGGCGCGACTCTTGCTGCGCCTGCGCAGCGGCCTGCTCGGCTTGGGCCTGCGCGATCTGGGCGTCGCGCTGGACCGCTGCTTGATGGGGTGCGGCAAGAGCGGCTATGTAACCGGAGCCACGATCATCGATCGATTGGATCTGGAGCGAGTCCACGACGAGGCCGATTTTTTCCATTTCCGGCTTGGACTGGTCGAGCACCTCTTCCGCGAGCCTTTGGCGCTCGCGGATGATCTCCTCAACCGTCATCGAGCCGATGATCGACCGGAGGTGGCCGGCGAAGATCCGCCCCGTCAGCACCGACATGTGGTCTTGGTCCTCCAAGAAGCGGCGAGCGGCATTGGCGATGCTTTCGTGATCGTCCCCGACCTTGAACGCGATCACCGCCCGGCACAGCAGAGTTATGCCTTGTTTGGTGACGCACTCCTCGGCGACCTCGGACTCCTGCATCGAGAGGGTGAGGGTGCTCACACGAGACCGTATCGGCACCACGAAAGCTCCGTGGCCGGTGACGATCTTGAAGGGCAGACCGTCTTCGGTATGCCTCTTGCCGCTTACCAGCATGGCCTCGTCGGGGGCTGGAACGTGCCAACCGAACATGTTTTCCTCCTTGACGCCGCCATTCTCGCGCCCTTGAAACGCTATGGGACGTTGGGACCCTCAGCCCGCGAACGCAGTAACCTCGACGGTGCGGGCGCTGCGCTGCCCGATAACGAGCACCTCGGCTTGGGCTGGAAGCTCGGTATCCGCGTATGCGATGTAGGTCTCCGTCCCGCCCCGGATGCGGACGACGATCTCTCCGGGTCTTCCGGGAGTGATCGGGTGGGTAACCCTCCCCAGCTTCCCCACAACGGGATCGTCACTCGTCATACAAGAAAGAAAGTTACCCGCCAGAGGCGCGAGGACATCGGGAGTGCCGAGGGCCACAGGATCACCCTCTACGGGCGGGGCGGCCGAACCGCATACGGGCGATGCTGAAGCCATGCCGCCGTCGGATCCGATCCGCCGTATCGCCGGAGCGGTCGTACCGCGGGCTGTCGAGCTGTTCCCGATCGATGAAGTCCTGGCCGAAATCGACCTCGATCAGCTACTCGCACGAATAGACCTGAACGCGCTGCTCACCCATGTCGATATCGACGCCCTGCTCAAAACCGTCGACTTGGACGCTGTGCTCGCCCGGATGGACATCGACGAAGTTGTACAGCGGATTGACGTCGACCGCCTGATGGAGCGCGTGAATATCAGCGAGATCATCCAGCGCGCCCAGGTCGACGCCATTGTCGTCGCCACCGCGGGAGGCCTCGGGAAGCGGACGCTGGACCTGGTCCGGCGGCAGTTGGTGGGCATCGACATCATCCTCGACCGCGTCGTTGACAGAATCCTCCGCCGGCGAGTGGCTGAGCCGTTTTCCGAGGACGGCTCGGTGACCGGCCAGCTCGCCGGCGGTGCGTCCCGCCTCGCCGCCTTCCTGATCGACTTTGCGATTGTGTCGGTCGTCTTTGCGGGCGCGGTGGCTATCGGATCTTTTCTTGGATCGCTGTTCGTGGGGCACGACCTGCAACCTGCGAGCGGTGTCTGGGATGTGGTGGGGTTCGTCGTTCTTGGCGGCTTATACCAGTGGATCAGCCTTGTGGTGGCGGGGCGGACGCCTGGACGGACGCTGGCCGGTGTGAGGGTCACGGCACCCGACGGCTCGCCCATAGGTCTGCGTGCCGCCACCCGACGGGTCCTCGTCTACCCCTTCAGCTTCGTTCTCGGGTTGGGCTTGATAGGGATAGTCACAGGACGGAGCCATCGCGCGCTTCACGACTTCGCGGCTCCGTCGGTCGTGCGCTACGACTGGGGGGATCGCCCCGCGGTGATGCCGGCGCCGCTAACCCGTTACCTGGAGCGGGCGGGAGTGGCTCTGCAGCAGTGAACTGATCACTCAGGTGTTCGAAACCGTGGGTTTGGCTGTTGGCTTCGAGGCGCCTAGAACAACCAGAACCTGGCGCATCTGCTGATCAAAGAGTTCGTCTGCAGGCTGGAACTGGATGGGGAGATGTCCAAATAGTTCCAGTGAAACGGCACCGTGCAGCTGGGTCCAGGCGAACAGACATCCGGCCAGGGCGGCGGGGGGGAGATCGAGGCCGAGCTCGGTTCGCCATTGCTGTAGGCGCTCCCGCAGCCCCGGAGAAATGGTGGCATCCATGGCTTTGGCGTCGAAGTCCCCTCGAGCAAGGCCGCTCATCATGCAGCGGAACAGGACGTTGACGCCTCTTTTCATTTGCGCGTGGCACTCATCGGAACGAGAGTCCAAGCCTGCCACCGGGGTCCCGTACACAAGGGCATATTCGGTTGGATGATCGAGGGCCCAGCGGCGGTGAGCCGCGGCCAGGTGCAGCCACCCTCCGGCTCCAGCGCCGTTGCCGATCTCAGCCTCGGCCCCTTCGAGCGCGTCGGCAAGGGAGGCGAACCCGTCAACCAGCAGCGAGTTCAGCAGCTCGTCGCGGCTGATGAAGTACCTGTAGAGCGCGGAGGAGGTCATGCCCATCTCGGTGGCGATGGCTCGCAAGGAAAGCGCAGGGGCGCCCACCTCGGCCAGCTGCTGCCAGGCAAGGTTCTTGATCTCACCGATTGTCGCGGCGCGTGTCCGCTCCCGCCTCGACGGAGCGACCCGGGCCTTGGGCGCCTTGGACGTCTGTGACACTCGTTACAACCGCTCTCTTTTGGAAGAATTATTCTTGACAGAGAGCATAACGCACTGGCAGGCTCCGCATGATGTTCGCTCGCATCGCTCTGTTCGTAACCCGCCGGCCGAAGCGCATCCTCGCCGTTTCCGGGCTCCTCCTGGTGCTCGCCGGCGCGCTTGGAATTCACGCCAACAGCGTCCTCAAGCCGGGCGGGTTTATTGCCCCCACGTCCCCCTCAAAGGTGGCGCAGGACCGGCTCAACGCCTACTTCGGCGGTCAGCCCAACCTCGTGTTGCTGGTGACGGCCCGGAGCGGCCGCGTGGACGATCCGGCGGTCGTCGCGGCCGGGCAGGCTGTCACTGCTCGGCTGGCAAGCTCGGCCGGCGTCGACCGGGTCAGCTCCTACTGGACGACCGGCTCCCCGGCTTTGCGGAGCAGCGATCTCACCCAGGGGCTCGTCGTCGGGACGGTGGCGGGCAGCGATAAAACCATCACTGACAGAACCAAGGTCTTGGTGAAGGAGTTGTCCACCAGCGGATCTGCGCCGGGGGCTGTGACCGTTCGTGCCGGGGGCTTCGCCGGGACCAACAACGCTGTCAGCACGCAGATCGGCAAGGACCTCAAGCTCGCCGAGGGCATCGCAATTCCGATCACGTTCCTGTTGCTGATAATCGCATTCGGGAGCGTCGTCGCTGCCGCCCTTCCAGTTGCGCTGGGATTGCTTGCGATCATCTCGACGCTGGGCATCCTCTTCCTTCTGGGCAGCATCACCGACGTCAGCATTTACGCCCTCAATCTGACCACCGCCATGGGCCTCGGATTGGCAATCGACTACGCGCTGCTAATGGTGAACCGTTACCGGGAGGAGCTCGCCTCTGGCGTGTCACCGAGCGGAGCGGTTCAGCGCGCGGTGCTCACCGCCGGGCGAACGATCGTGTTCTCGGCCGGAACGGTCGCCGCGGCTCTCGCCGCCCTTCTCGTCTTCCCGGTGTACTTCCTGCGCTCGTTCGCCTACGCGGGCATAAGCGTGGTGGCCGTGACGACCGCGGCCGCTCTGGTCGTGCTTCCCGCTTTGCTCCTCGTGCTGGGCCCGCGCGTCAACGCCTTGGCGGTAAGGAACAAGGAAGGTCTGGGTCGAGCGGAGTCTCCGTTCTGGAGACGGATTGCTGCGAGGGTCATGAGGCGACCGGTCGCGGCAGGCCTGCCCATCGTGGCTCTGTTGGTGGTGCTGGGTATCCCGTTCCTTCACGTGCACTTCGGGACGCCTGACGATCGGGTGCTGCCAACCAGCTCGGTCGCTCGCCAGGTCGGAGACTCACTACGCACCAACTT
>CAZCCS010000166.1:0-4502 GCA_964497005.1 uncultured Acidimicrobiaceae bacterium
GCTCTCATGTCGATCTTGCGCTCCCTGACCCGCGTTACCGAGCCGGTTCTAACGTCGAAAACGTAAGGGTCGCCGGCTCTAAGCCAGCCTCTCAGCCCGGTTCTACCGAGCTCCCCTGCGTATGTTGTGTGACCTGATAGTACCGCCCGGTCCAGTCAGGACACGGCCTAGATTGGACGCCGCACCCGAGGAGGTGGTCCAGACGGCCCAGAAGTTCGACGTTGTCATCATCGGCGGCGGCCCCGCCGGCTACGCCGCGGCTCTTCGGGGGGGTCTCGCCGGGCTCAACATCGCCGTCGTTGAGAAGGAGAAGGTGGGAGGCACCTGCCTGCACCGCGGCTGTATCCCCGCCAAGGAGTTCCTCGAGACCGCGACCGTCTACCGAACCGTGACCGGCGCCAAGGAGTTCGGAATCGAGGTCGAGTCACCGGGGATCCAGTTCGCCCAGTCGCAGGCACGTAAACAGAAGGTCGTCGACCAGCTCTGGAAGGGGCTCCAGGGCCTGATGAAGAAGCGAAAGGTCACCACATTCATCGGTACCGGAACCCTTGGTCCCGATCACTTGGTGAAGGTCGACGACGGCACCGAGTTGGTCGGTGATTACGTGATCCTCGCGTCCGGGTCGGTGCCGCGTTCCATTCCCGGCTTCGACGTGGACGGAAGCTTGATCATGACCTCGGACGAGGTGCTCGACCTCGAAGAGCTGCCTGCGTCCGCTGCGGTCATCGGGGGTGGCGCGATCGGTTGCGAATTCGCTTCGATGCTGTCCGATCTCGGAACCCAGGTGACCATCCTGGAAGCGTTGCCCAAGATCCTCCCCGGGTGCGATCGAGAGGTGGCCGATGTAGTTCTCCGCTCGTTCAAGAAGCGCGGGATCGACGTCAGGACGGGTGTTGCGGTGACCGGGCACACTCCGAGTGAAGACGGATCCTCGACCACGGTTCATTTAGGGGATGGCGAGTCGTTGAAGGTCGAGTCGGTGGTGCTTTCCGTCGGCAGGCGTCCGCTGTCGGACAACCTCGGGCTTCAAGGGACCGCGGTGAAGGTCGACAGGCGAGGTTTCGTGGAAGTCGACGAGTTCATGCGGACCGCCGAGGCCGGTGTGTTCGCGGCCGGCGATCTGGTCGACACGCCGGCGTTGGCGCACGTCGGTTTCGCGGAAGCCATCGTCATCATCGACCAGATACTGGGCGACACGGTCGTGCCGGTGGACTACGTGAAGGTGCCCTGGTGCATCTACTGCCACCCGGAGGTGGCTTTCGCCGGGTACTCCGAGGATGCCGCCAAGGAAGCGGGGTTGGAAGTGGTCACCAAGAAGGACCCTTACGGCGGCAACGGCCGGGCCCTGATCGTCGGCGAGCCCGAAGGCCTGGTGAAGGTGATCTGCGAGAAGCAGCCCGACGGTTCGGCAGGCCGGATCCTGGGCGTGCACATGGTCGGGCCATGGGTGACCGAACAGCTCGGGCAGGCCTACCTGTCGGTGAACTGGGAAGCGACACCTCAAGAGGCGAGCCACTTCATCCAGCCGCACCCCACCCTGTCGGAGACGTTCGGCGAGACGGTCCTCGCCCTCACCGGAAGAGGTCTGCACGTTGGCTGACATCACCATGCCCCAGCTCGGCGAGACGGTTACCGAGGGCACCATCACCAAGTGGATGAAGAAGGTAGGGGACCCGATCGAGGAGGACGAGGTCCTTTTCGAAGTGTCGACCGACAAGGTCGACTCGGAGGTGCCGTCGCCCGCATCCGGCGTCGTTAGCGAGATCCTGGTTGAGGAGGGGGAGACGGTCGACGTCGGGACCAAGCTGGCGGTGATCTCGCCCGCCGGCGCCCAACCCGCGCCGGCAGCCCCCTCCGAGCAGAAGCCGGAGGTCGCCGACAACGGGTCCACGGTGGCTGAGGCAGGGGAACGCGCGGCCGAAGTTGAGGAACCGGCCGGCGAGCTGCAGGGGGAGCCCGAGTCGACGGTCGCGCCAGAGCCCGAATCGGTTTCGGCTTCGTCGGCGCCCTCCGCACCTCCCGCGCCCCGGGGGCCTGCTGCGCCCGCCGCACCTTCTGCGCCCGCCGCGAGGGTCGAGGCCGCGCCAGCGGCGTCATCTGACGACGGCGGGTCCAAGCTTCTTTCGCCGGTGGTACGGAAGTTGGTCGCCGAGCACAACCTCGATCCGGCGGAGATCCGGGGGACAGGTCCGGGCGGCCGGATCACACGCGGCGACGTTTTGTCGTTGATCGACCAGCGCAACGGCGGCGCCCGAGGAGGCGCGCGGGTTGCCCAACCATCCGGCCCTGTTGTTAGGGGCCCGCAGGAATCTCCGGAGGCTGACGCCGCCGGTGCGGCGGCAGGGGCGGTGGCCGGTGTGGAGAGCGGCGCGGTCGCCGGGGCACGTGGGGCGGCCGCGGCTCCGGTGAGCGTCGGAGAGCACGACTCGGTCGTGCCCTTCACCAACATCCGCCGGCGGACGGCGGAGCACATGGTCCGGTCCAAGCACACCTCGGCGCACACCATGGTGGCGGTCGAGGTGGACTACTCGGGCGTCGAGAAGGTTCGGCAGGCCGAGAAGGACCGGTTCAGGGAGGCAGAAGGTTTCGGGCTGACCTACCTGCCGTTCGTCACCCGCGCTGTCGTCGACGCGCTCGAGGAGTTCCCGAACGTGAACAGCTCCGTCGGTGACGACGCGTTGATCGTTCACCACGACGTGAACATCGGCATTGCCGTGGACCTCGACTTCGAAGGTCTGCTCGTACCGGTGATCCACAACGCGGATGGGAAGCGACTGCGCACCCTGGCGCGTGAGATCTCCACGCTGGCCTCCAAGGCCAGGGCCAAGCGGCTGACCATGGACGACATCTCCGGAGGCACTTTCACGATCACCAACGCCGGGCCCTTCGGCACGTTCATCACGGTGCCGGTCATCAACCAGCCGCAGGTCGCGATCCTCTCCACTGACGGTGTCACCAAGAAGCCGGTCGCTGTCGAGCTCCCCGACGGGTCAGATGGGATCGCGGTACATCCGGTGGGGAACCTGGTCATGTCGTGGGATCACCGAGCGTTCGACGGTGCCTATGCGGCGGCGTTCCTCCGGGCCATCAAGAACGTGATCGAGACCCGGGCTTGGTCTGCGGAGCTGTAGGCACCGCGCCGGCCCGTCCGTTGTTGCGGGCCAGGTGGCTAGGAAAGGTCCGCTACCGCGATGGGCTGGCGCTTCAGCGCGGTCTGTGGTCGCGAGGCGCCGGCGATTGGCTCCTGCTGCTCGAGCACCCTCACGTTTACACCCTCGGCGTGAGGGCCAAGGAGGAGCACGTTCTGGTCGACCCGGCATCCGTCGGTGCCGAGCTGGTCCGAAGCGACCGTGGCGGCGACGTGACCTACCACGGGCCGGGTCAGCTGGTGGGCTACCCGGTGTTCGACGTGCCCACCGCGCCCGGCTCGTCCCCATGCCACGTCCACCGGATCGAGCAGGCGGTTATCGACGTCCTCGCCGAGCTCGGACTTCCCGGCACGGGGCGCCTCGAGGGGTACCCCGGTGTGTGGGTCGACCCTGCGGGCGACCGACCCCGCAAGATCTGCGCGATCGGGGTGAAGGTCTCGCGCGGACGTTCGATGCACGGTTTCGCCCTGAACGTGACCCCGGACATGTCCTACTTCGGCAACATCGTCCCCTGCGGCATCTCCGACAAGCCGGTCACCTCGCTGGAACTGGAGGGGATCGACGCCTCGATGCGCCAGGTTGTTGACGCCGTTGTCGAGAGGTTCGCCTTGTTGTGGGGCTTCGGACAGGTCGACCGCCAGGACGTCGCCTGGAGGGTCAGCGTCGAGGACTTGGCCCCGTTCACGAGAGGGCAGGGCGCCGGACAGCCGGTTCGGGGTGGCGGGCACGGCGCTGGTGAACAGCCTGTTCGCATGCTCGACCGCCGGCTGAGGGAGGCCGGCGTGGAGCCGTCGGCGGGTGTGCGCATCGGGGAACGGAAGCCGGAGTGGCTCAGGGTCAAGGCGCGTATGGGTCAGGAGTACCGGGACCTTCGGCACACCATGCGAGAGCTTTCGCTCGTCACCGTTTGTGAGGAAGCGGGATGCCCGAACATCTACGAGTGCTGGGCGGACGGCACCGCGACGTTCATGATCAACGGGGACCGTTGCACCCGGGCATGCGGGTTCTGCCTCGTCGACACCCGCAAGCCGCTGCCGCCGGACGAAGGCGAGCCTGATCGGGTCGCTGAAGCGGTCGCGCGGCTGGGTTTGTCCCACGCGGTCGTCACCACCGTCGCCCGCGACGACCTCCCGGACGGTGGCGCGTCCGGATTCGCCGCGACCGTTCTCGCGATCCGCCGGCGGTCGCCCGGGACCGCGATCGAGCTTCTGATCTCCGACTGCAAGGGAGACCCGGACTCGCTCGACCTGATCTTCAACGCCGCCCCGGACGTGTTGAACCACAACATCGAGACGGTCGCCCGCCTCCAGCGTGCGGTCCGGCCGTCTGCCTCGTACGCCCGCAGCCTCGCTG
>CAZCCS010000166.1:4512-6705 GCA_964497005.1 uncultured Acidimicrobiaceae bacterium
CCAAGTCCGGCCTGATCGTCGGAATGGGGGAGACCGACGATGAGGTTCTGTCCACGCTCGAGGACCTGCACGGCGTGGGTGTGAGCATCGTGACCGTAGGCCAGTACCTGCGGCCGACGTCCAACCACCTTCCGGTCGCAAGGTGGTGGAGGCCGGAGGAGTTCGAGCGGGTCAAGCTGGCTGGCGAGGCGATGGGCATCGCCCATGTGGAGGCTTCGCCGCTTACCCGGTCGAGTTATCACGCCCGCCAGGCGGTTGAGGCGGTTGAGGCGGTTGACTCGGTCGAAGCGGCCGGGGCGGCCGGGGCGGCCGGGGCGGCCAAGGCGGCCAAGGCGGTTGAGGCGGCCGAAGCGGCCGGGGTCGGCGGGTCTTCCGCCCCACCATCCGCCGGCCAGACTCCCGCGCTTTCGTTGCTGCCCCACACGCCGAAGTCGGCGTGATGGCCGTGTCCTTTTCTGCTTTTCACGCGATTTGGACTCGTATAGAGGCTGTTGGGGAATGGCGCCGGTTGCCGTCGGTTGGCCGCGACGCGTTCGTGTTTGTTTGGGTCAAACCGTTGTCGGCGGGACCGATGGGCGGTGCGGGGCCGCCGGCCGGAGGCGCCAGTGGAATGGTTTTGGGGTGATCCGCCCGTTTAGGCGAACCGGACGGCGCCGGGGTGCCAGCGGTGCAGTTTGAGCAGGTTGGCTGCTGCGGTGATGAGCTGCCATTCGGCTGTGACTGCCCGGATGCCTCTTCGGGAGAACCGGTCGAAGCCGAGATTGGCCTTGATGTTCCCGAAGGCGGGCTCGACGGTCCAGGATCGCTGCGAGTAGAGGCGGCGCCCCTCGGGACTGGCTAGGGCTCGCTTCATTGCTCGCGTCGCCGCCGAGCGAGCTGTGGTGTGGTCGGTGACTGTCAGCTGATTGAGTTTGGCTGCTTTGGTGGTCGCGATCAGCCGGGTGGGCCCAGGCGCTGTCAGGTTCGCCTGCGAGCAGTAACCGGCGTCGGCCAAGACGACACCGACGGGCCCGGTGATGGATGTTTGGTCGCCAAGCGCTTCGATCATCGCTTTGAACAGTGCGGCGTCAGCGGGGGTGTCGTAGACCTCAGCAGCGATCACGATCCCAAACGCGTTGACCGCGGCTTGAGCGTTATATCCCTGCACCCAGCCGTTCGCGGTGGGCATCAGCGTGCTGTCAGGGTCGGTAACGTTCGCCACCGACGCCTTGCTGGGTTGTTGAGCCCGTGCCTGCTCGCGAGCCAATCGCTGCTGGAGTAAGGCGACCATGTGACCTTGGGGATAGGCCGGGGGGCGGCCACGGCGCTCCCCGCGGGCTGTCTTGGCCGCCTGGGCGGCCTCCCAAGCCGCCTGCGCTTCGACCAGCTCCCCAGCCGTGCGAGCAGCCCGGTCGCGCCAACGCTTCGCCGGGCGCGGACGCGACCGCTGCGCTTCGCGCTCGTTTAGCTTGTCCAGCGCTTCTTGCAGACGGGCCGAGCGGCGATCAGGGTCGACCAGGTCGTCGGGCAGCTCGTCACCTCGGCGCGGCCCATGTCGTTCGTCCTCGTGGTCATCGACACCCTGAGCCTCGTCGAACATGGCGGCGATCTCAGCCTCGAGGCGCTCCCTGCTGCGGTTAGCCCCCCGAGAGGCGCTCGCGGCGATCTTGGTCCCATCCACGGCCACCACCCCGACCTGCGCCAACCCCGCCCGAGCGCACAGCTCCAACACGTCAGCGAACAACCTCGCGGCCACCGTCGTGTGCTCTTGGCGGAACCGGGCGATCGTCGTGTGATCAGGAACATTCCCGGCGCAGATCACCCTATAGGCCACGTCGGTTTCGCACAGCCGTTCGATCTGGCGCGACGAGCGCACCTTGGTGCAATACGCGTAGATCAACAACGCCAACAACATGTCAGGGTCATAACCCGCCCGGCCCTGCGCCCCCCGACGTCGACGGCGGTGCAACACCTTGGTGTCCAGCCGGTCGACGACCTCCAACAAAAACCACACCAGATGGTTCTCAGGCAACCACTCGCGCATATCCGGCGGGATCAGAAACTGCTGCCCTCGATCAACAGGGATATAGCCACGAGCCATGAAAAATTCTCCCACGCGCCGCCACAAAACGCGAGTACCGTCCATTTCGCAACAGCCTCTATACGCGTCCAAATCGCGAACAAAGCGGGGCGGAGGCGGTAGGGATGGCAGAC
>CAZCCS010000167.1:0-3294 GCA_964497005.1 uncultured Acidimicrobiaceae bacterium
TCTGGTCCATCTGACCACATTGACGCGCCAGGCGACCGGCATGTGACGGACCTGTCACATATCGGAGCCCTGGCGCGTCAGAGAGGGCAGGGACGGCCTGCTAACCGTCGGTCCCGACACTCCATCTGACCAAACACCTCCATCTAAAAAGGAAGCAACCTCGATGAAGACCATGACTTGCAAAGACCTGGGCGGACCGTGCGAGTTCGCTCATCAGGGAAGCACCGCTGACGAGATCATCAAAGCTCAGGACAAGCATCTAAGGGAGATGGTCGCCGGCGGCGACCAGACGCACACAGATGCCCTCAACCAGATGAAAGGGAGGTGGCGGCATCCCATCTCCGGGATGGGCTGGTACAAGGCAACCAAGCGGGAGTTCGCTGCCCTTCCCGAAGACCGGGCGGACGCGGACGCTGCCAAGGACTGAGGGACAGCACTACCACGCCAAGCTGTCGAGAGCGGCAGTCAACTTGCGTCGGGATGTCACCGACAGCTTCCGGAATACCTTGCGGAGGTGGTAGTCGACGGTGCTGGCGCTAAGGAACAGTTTCTCGGCGATCTCCTGGTTTGTCTGGCCCAACGCCGCCAAGGATGCGATCTGATGCTCCTGGGGTGTCAGGTGCCAGGCGGTGTCTTCGGTGCGCCGCCGGGCGCGCGCACCGGTGGCCAGGAGTTCGGCACGAGCCCGCTCAGCGAAAGCCTTGGCCCCCATGGTGTCGAAGAGATCGAAGGCGGTGCGGAGTTGCTGGCGAGCGTCGGTCCGTCGTCGTTGTCGGCGAAGCCACTCCCCGTAAAGCAAGTGGGCCCGGGCCAGGTCGGTCCTCACGTAGGTCCGCCCGAGCAGGTCGATCGCACGCTGGTACGCGGTCTCGGGGTCGTCCTCGGCGATAAGAGCCTCGCATCGAGCGAGCAGGCCGAGCGCCCACGGGGTACCGCTGGCGTTCGCTCGGTCCCGCATGCGGGCGATCGCATCGTCGGCTGAGGTCCGGTCCCCGCTTCGAACCGACGCTTCGACTACTTCCGGAAGGATCTGAGAGCCGTGGGGACACGGATCGTCGACCATCACTTTCACTGCCTGACCCAGTGCTTCGTCGTATCGCCCCTGCGCGAGGTTGAGGATCGCCAGGGCCGTTCGAGCGAGGTTGACGGCCACGCCGCCCCCAACCGATTCGGTGAACTCACCCGTAAGGAGGTTGGCAATGAACCGTGTGTCCTGGTCGCGGCCTTGCCACGCGAAAAGCTCGACCTTCAGGGCTTCCCAGTTAGCGGCGACCTCTCCCAGGGCGACTGAGATCTCGGTGGCCTCGGAGTGCGCCGTCTCGGCTGCCCTGAAGTCGCCGGCCCACATGAGGCAGTGTCCCAAGCCACCGAGGGTTATGCGCAGCGAGTCCAGCGCGCCTCTCTTGCGTTCGGACTGTTCGAGATTGAGGAGCAGCTTTCGGAAACCATCCGCATCCCAGAGGTCAGCGGCTGCGTTGTTGCCCACGATGGCCCACCTGGTCAAGCCCGCCGGCAGGGACTGCTCGACAGTCAGTTCGTTGACGACGCGACGCAACGCGGGAACCGCTTCGTCGTAGGTCTTGCTGAAGCGGGTCGCGAAGCCGGCCATGATCGCGTCATTCAGGGGTGTCACCGGGGTTTTGGGGCGGGGCGCGGCCAGCGCCGCCCGACCGACGATCGCCGGGGTCGTCCCGAAGGTGAGCTGGCAGGAAACCAGGCATGCTTGGAGGCCCTCCACGAAGGTGTCGAGGGCCGCGGCCGGATCCAGCGACTGGAGCGTCTCCGCGGCTTCCAGGAGAATTTGCGGCACCCTGCCGGGCTTGTTGAAGGACAGCAGCCCTGCTTCTATGCGCCTCGCCCGCGCGATTTGAAGCGGGTCGGTCGCGCCCGCCCTCTCTTTTTCCAACAGTGCCTCGGCCTTGGACGGCAGCCCCGCTATGACCGCTGCTTCAGCGGCGGCCAGCAGCCGATCTGACCTGAGCTTTCCCTCGGGCGTCAGCTCGGCCGCTCGCGCCAAGAACGCATACCGGGCGGCCCATCCCCCGCGGCTCTGGGCTCGGTCGGCGGCTTGCTCAAGTTCTGCCGCTACAGACTCGTCGGGTCCGTCCGCCGCGGCCGCGAGATGAGAGGCGCGGGCATCGGGTTCAGACGGATCGGCCAGGTCGGCGAGGATCGAATGGATCCGGCGTCGCTCCGGGGGCGGGGCAGCCCCGTACACCGCGGCGCGTATCAGCGGGTGGCGGAAAGTCGGTGCTTGCCCGGGGTTCAGCAACCGGGCGACACGCGCGTCTTCGGCAGCTTCGGAAGGGATGCCGAGCGCCTGGGCTCCCTTCCAAACAAGGCCGGGATTGCTGGGCTCAGCGGCCGCGATGAGAAGGAACTGCTGCGCAGCTGCCCGAAGGGACCGAACCTGACGGACGAAGTGCTCTTCCAAGCGGCGTCCCAACGGCAGGGGCTCGCCCGGCAGGAGCGCCGCCGCTCCGGTCGTGGAGCTGAGGTCGCGACCGAGCTCGATCAAACCCAACGGATTTCCCTCCGTCTCCGAGACAATCCGATCCACCGTTATCGAGTCGAGTGGACCCTCGGCGACCGAGTGCAGCAACTGCCGGGCGTCGATCGGGTCGAGGCCGGTCACCCGGATATCTGGAAGCCCCGCGAAGGTATTACGGCCGTCGACCGGGTCTCGGACCGTGACGATCAGCGCAGTGTTCTCCGCGTAGAGACGCCGGCCGACAAAGGCCAGCAAATCCGCCGATTCGCCATCGATCCACTGGGCGTCGTCAACCAAGCAGAGCAGCGGTCTGCTCTCCGCCGCCCCCGAGAGCAGCGTAAGGATGGCGAGCCCGACCAGGAACCGGTCAGGCGGATCGCCCTCTGTCCGCCCCAGAATGGTTTCCAGTGCTCGGCGCTGGGGGGACGGAAGCTTGTCCGAGCCGGAGAGCACCGGAAGGACCAGGCGGTGAATGGCCGCGAAGCCCACCTCCTGCTCGGACTCGACCCCAGCGACCCGTATCACCGTGAAGGTGTCCGCTGCCTCTGCGGCGTAGTCGAGGATCGACGTCTTCCCTACGCCGGCCTCGCCCCTGATGACCAGGGTCCCGCTCATCCCGGTTCTGGCGGCGCTCAGGACTGCGTCGACCGCAGCAACCTCGACGTCTCGCCCGACCAGTTCGATCCCGTGATTTTTGCAGTTCGCGGTGTCGGATTCCGAGGTCCGGGCGCTCCGCACCACTCGGAAGAACTACGCGTTTCGCGTGATTCCACGGTCAGGCGATCCCCTTACCCTCGTTCCTA
>CAZCCS010000167.1:3304-6603 GCA_964497005.1 uncultured Acidimicrobiaceae bacterium
GGCTACCCCCCACGATTATCTGTATCGGCCTGGTCTTTGGCTCGGCGACCGCCTGGGTCGCCGTGCGGGCCCGGAGCAACATCCCGGACTTCGCGGTCGTACGTCTGCAAAGAGAAGACCGTGATCGGAGGAGAAGAACATGATTGAAATTGAGAGCCGAGGGGACTCCGCTGTGATCCTCCGACCGATCGGAGACCTCGACATCGGTTCGTCCTTCCACTACCGCCACGTCGTGGACGACCTTCTGCGACCTTCGCTCGACGTCACGATCGACTTGGCCGAGGTCGGCTCGGTGGATTCCTTCGGCTTGAGCGCGTTGGTCGGAACGATCCGGCGGGTCGCGTCGGTGGGCGGAAGGGCATCGATCCGCAACGCGCCACCGCGAATCGACTGGTTCCTTAACCCCTTCTCGGCCGATCGTCTGAAGAGCCATCAAGAAGCCGATCCCACGCCTGCCGCTTGAGCCCACCGCCCAGGCTCATGTTCGGGCTTTGTCGCTGCGCCGCCGTTGCAGGTGCACCGTGTCGAACGCGGCGGCGGGAAGGGTCGCGGATGGCTGGGTGTGAAAGAACTCGAGCGTCATCGTCGTCAGCCCTCCGGGTGTGTCGCCCGGGTCGACGTCGACGACGAGGAACCCGTACTGGGACTGGTAGTCGCGCTTGGCCGAGTAGGGAGCGGGCTCGCTCTGGGTTGCACCCCCGGGCATCGTGACATCTGCCGTGGGACTGACCGGAGTTCCGCCGTAGGTCGGCGTAGGTAGGGCCACGCCGCCGGTGCCGATGACGAGGTGGGTGGCACCGAGCGAACTGTCGTAACCGTCGGTCACAGTGGAGACGACTTGGGGTTCGAGCGTGGTGCTCCCTGCCACCACCCCTCGCACTGGAAACATGCGCTCGTAGTCGTGGGAGTGACCGGTGAGGACAAGGTCCACTCCATATCGGTCAAAGAGCGGCTGATACTGCTGTCGCAATCCGAGGTCGGAACCGCCCGCGCTGGACATGACGGGGTAGTGCACGAACACGACGATCCAATCAATGTCGGGGTTGGATCGCGACGACGCCAGTTCGGCCTCCAGCCATGCCTTCTGCTCCCCGTTGGTGTAGCCGAGAATCGGAAAGTCGAAGTCGGTGGAGTAGACGACATCGTTGGTGTCGACGGTCACGAACCGAACAGCACCGACGGTGAAGGCGTACCAGTTTCCGGGGAAGGACCGGCTGCCGTTGGGCGGGAGGGCGAAGCGGGTTAGGTAGGCGTGCATGCCTTGAGGCCCGTTGCCCGCCTCGTTTTCGTGGTTGCCCAGAGCCGGCATCCAAGGGCGGTTCATGGCTGAAGGCATGTTGTTGGCGAACCAGTGGTCCCATACGGTCGAGCGGTCGTAGGCGGGGTTGGAGCCCGATCCCAGGCTGTTCGCATAGGACAGGTCGCCGTTGACAAGGTTGAACAGGGGGTTGGCGGCCTCGACTTGGGCGACGACCCAGTTGCCTTGTGGGGCGGCGATCGCGTCGCCGGGTGTCCCGGTGCATTGATCTCCGAACGAAGTGAACCTGAACGGTTTGCGTCCCTGGGGGGCGGTCACGAACGCGCTCCCGACAGGAGTCGCGCCGTCCTGCTCGACCTGGTAGACGTATGACCCGTGCGGCGACAGCCCGCCGAGTCGGGCGTGATGGCAGAACACGGTCGTACCGGAGTGGGCATCTTTGAACGACAGCGTCTCGGCGACGACCACACGGTCGAGGTCAGAGGTGGTCGGCCCGTACCGAACCCTGGGGTTGAGCACTGTTGCAGCGGTGATCCACGAGACGGTCATCTCCGTTGACGGGTCGGTCCCGAACTGGAGATGCACCTGCGTCGGCGGGGGAGTCCCGGCGACGGCAGCCTGGCGCCAAAAGACCGGTGGGACTGCGAGGGCCAGTCCGGCGGAGCCGGCGGCCTTGAGCAGCGTCCTTCGCGACACGACGACAGGCGGGGTTGTGTTGCTCCGCTCCGTGTTGGTCATCCCCAGGACCTTTCTGCGTGATGGGTTGCGGCGCGCTCGACGCTACGGGGACGACCGTGAAGCTCGGGTCAACATCCGGTGAAGATTTGGCGCACGATGGCTGCTGCTCGGGTCGTCTACTTCTGGCTTGGGTCGTCCAGGTAGACGGGGGTTCTGCCTTCCCGACGGGCACGAATCATCTCCTCGAAGTTCCCGGTGAGGTTGCGCACATATAGCTGCGAGATCCCTTCATGGCGCATGTGCGACTCGAGGCTGCCCGAGTCCAGACCCGACCACAGCACCCGCTTGGTCAGTTCCACGCCCACCCGGCTCCAACCGGAGATACGGTCCGCCATCTCGTAGCACGTGTCGAGCAGACGGTCTCCTGGAACGACCTGTGAAACGAGACCAATGCGCTCGGCCTCAACGGCGTCGACGTCGCGGCCCGTGAGCATGATGTCGAACGCCCGCGAGGAACCGATCGCCCGGGGCAGCAAGTAGCTCAGGCCGAGTTCCGAGGACGACAGGCCGTTGTTGATCCCCGCCGCGCGAAAGTAGGCGCCGTCGCCGGCGACTCGGATGTCGAATGCCAGCGAGAGGCAGAAACCCCCGCCGATGGCCGCCCCGTTGATGGCGCCGATCACCGGCTGGTGCATCTTACGAATGGTCAAGATCACATCGTCGAGGAGCTCCATCGCGCGCAACGAGATCGACGGGACAGTGAGGCCGTCAATGTTGGGAATCCGCCCGGAGTCGACAAGGTCAGCTCCCGAGCAGAATCCGTGGCCGGCGCCAGTGACCACCACGACCCTGGTCGAGTTGTCCAGATTTATCTCTTCCAGCGCCTCCCGCAAGGGAATCATGACGTCGAAGGCCATGGCGTTCATGCGCTCCGGCCGGTTCAGCGTGACCAGCGTCACGTCCGGGCGTGGTCGTTCGATCAGGAGGAAGTCGGCCATGGCGAGGCAAGTTAGCTGGATTCGCTAAGTTCGAAACCCCGTGACCTTGTCTACGGCCCAACCCCACCTCGTGCCCCCACACGGCTTGGCCCTTTGGGACTGGGTTCATGCGGCGCTGATCGTCGTGGTGACCGTCGGGCTGTCACAGGTGGTTCGAAGGGCGACACTGAAGGCGTTCGGGAACCATTCTCACCGACCAGCGGCGCGCATCTCGGCTCGGTTCGTTGCCTATCTGATCGCCGCGGCGGGCTTGATGTACTCGCTGAACGCCTTGCACGTGAAGATCGGGCCCCTGGTTGGTGCCCTCGGCATCAGCGGTATCGCTTTGGCCTTCGCGCTGCAGGACACCCTGCAGAACCTGGTAG
>CAZCCS010000168.1:0-6597 GCA_964497005.1 uncultured Acidimicrobiaceae bacterium
TCGATCGACGCCAGGGCCACCGCCGCGAAAGCCTCGTTGAACTCGAACACGGCAACGTCTCCGACTCCCAGGCCCGCCTTCTCCAGCGCCACCAGCGAGGCACGCGACGGTTGGGTCATCAACGACGTATCCGGTCCCGCCACCATCCCATAGCTCACCACCCGCCCGAGGGGCTCCACGCCGCAGCGTGCGGCGGCCGCCTCGGACATGACCACTAGCGCGGATGCACCGTCGGAGATCTGCGAGGCGTTGCCGGCGGTGATCGTCCCGCCGGCGGCGAATGCCGGGCGAAGGGCCGACAACGATTCGGCCGAGGTCCCCGGCCGGACGCCCTCGTCGGTGTTGACGATCACGGCGTCGCCTTTCCGCTGCGGAACCTCCACCGGCACGATCTCACCGGCAAAGAGCCCGTCCTTCGTCGCCCGGGCTGCTTTTTCATGGGAGTCGGCGGCGAACTCGTCCTGGCGTTCCCTGGTCACGTTGGGGAACTTCGGCAGGTGGTGCTCCGTGTCGAGGCCCATCGCCTCGTGGCTGCGGGCGTCTTCGAGGCCGTCGTACATCATCGAATCGTGCAGGGTCGCGTCCCCGATACGGAAGCCCTGGCGCGCTCCGAGCAGCAGGTGTGGAGCGTTGGTCATCGACTCCATGCCGCCCGCCACGACGATTTCCGCGTCGCCGGCGGCGATCATCAAGTCCGCCTGGTAGATGGCATTAAGGCCCGAAAGGCAGACCTTGTTGACCACGGTTGCCGGAGTGGTCATGGGGATGCCCGCATCGATCGCCGCCTGGCGTGCCGGGACCTGGCCGGTTCCTGCGAGGAGGACTTGGCCCATGATCACGTAATCGACGTCTTCTGGACGGGTGCCCGCCCGCTCCAAGGCGGCCTTGATCGCCAACCCTCCGAGTTGCGCTGCCGAGAAACCGCCGAGCGCGCCCGACAGCTTGGCGATCGGCGTACGGGCGCCGGCGACGATCACGGAACCGGGCATTGTCTTCCTCCTGCCGTTGATCCTTTAGCCGCGCCAGTGTACGAGCCACCCGGCCCCACCGTCCTCGGGCGGTACCCTGAATCGATGGCCCTGACCGAAGTCGACCACGTCGCGATCGCAGTCCGCGACCTGGACGCGGCGATCGACTGGTACAAGCAGACGTTCGGCGCGACCGTCGCGCATCGCGAGGTCGTCGAGCGCGACGGCGTCGAGGAGGCGCTCCTCGCCGTGGCCGATTCCTACATCCAGTTGCTGACCCCGACGCGCCAGGACTCGCCCGTCGCCAAGTTCCTCGACAACAAAGGCGAGGGTCTCCACCACGTCGGCTACCGCGTCGAGGACTGTGGAGAAGCACTCCGCCAAGCAATCGCCGCCGGCGCCCGAGCCATAGACGCCGAACCACGTCCCGGCTCCCGAGGCACGATGGTCGCGTTCCTTCACCCCAAGACGGCGTTCGGGACGCTCATCGAGCTGGTTCAGGAGTGAGAAGGCCGTCGGTGACCTCCCCAACCCATCATCCCGGCGGGCTGGACGAGCGTGTCCGAGGGCTGAGGTCGAACGACCCCTGCTGGTGCGGCAGCGGGCGCAAGTTCAAGCGTTGCCACAAGGCATTGGAGGGGCGGGTCCTGCCGGGCGTCGTCAGCCCCATGCGAACCGTCCCCGACCACATCACACCGACCGACTACTACCTGAGCGGCGAGCCGGCGAAGTTCGACGAACCCATGGTGAAGTCTCCCGACGTGATTGAGCGGATTCGTGTCGCCGGAAAGATCGCCGGCGAGGTGCTGGCGGTGACCGGCGCCGCTGTCGCTCCCGGGGTTACGACCGAAGAGCTCGACGCCATCGCCCACGACGCCTACATCGAGCGGGGCGCGCATCCCTCCACGCTCAACTACCACGGCTATCCCAAGTCGATCTGCACTTCTGTGAACGAGGTGATCTGCCACGGGATCCCCGACGACAGACCGTTGCAGGACGGGGACATCGTCAATATCGACGTGACCGCCTACATCGGCGGTGTGCATGGTGACTGCAACGCGACCTTCTACGTCGGGGACGTCGACGAGGAATCCCGCAGGCTGGTCGAGGTGACCCGGGAGTGCCGCCGCCTCGGCATCGAAGCGGTCCGACCCGGCCGGCCCTTATCCGACATCGGGCGCGCCATCGAGGGTCACGCCCACTCCAACGGCTATGGAGTCGTAAGGATGTTCGTTGGCCATGGGATCGGTGAGCAGTTCCACACCTCGCCGAGCGTCCCGCATTACTACACGCCGGAGGCGTCGACGATCATGGAGCCGGGGATGGTCTTCACCATCGAGCCGATGATCACCGCCGGCACCTGGCGGGAGAAGATGTGGGACAACGGATGGACTGCGGTCACCGCCGACGGCCGTCGGACGGCGCAGTTCGAGCACACCATTGTCGTGACCGACGACGGTGCGGAGATCCTCACGCCCGAACCCGACCAGGCGTCAGGCTTAGAGCCCTAGAGCCCTAGAGCAGGCCGGCGAGCTGCTCGGGGCTTTCGAACAAAACCGCCCGGATCCCCAAGGCCTCTGCGCCGGCGACGTTGACCGGCCGGTCGTCGACGAACAACACCTCTTCTGCCCGGACCCCCAGACCCTCCAGGACCGCTTTGTACGCGGCGGCCTCGGGCTTGACGGCGCCCAGGTCGCAGCTGAAGAACTTCCGGGAAAAAGGCGACATCCATGGCGCAGCAGCGATCCCCGCCGCAACCTCGGCGGGCGCGTTGGAGAAAAGGGCCAGGCGCACTCCACGGTCCCTCAACTCTTCGATCGCCTCGACGCAGCGTTGGTTCGGACGAAGCCAGCCCGCGACGTCCGCCTGGATGATCCTGTCCAGGGCTTCGCCGGCGATCTCCCGGCTGAGCACCGACTCCCAGTACTCCGTCGCAGAGACGTCTCCGCGGTCGTAAGCACGACGATGCGCCCAGTACGAGTCCCAGAAGCTGTCGGCCGTCCCCTCCCATCCGGTTGCCGCTTCGAGGGCCGCCCTGTCCTCCGGCGGAGGCGCCAGAGACAACACCTCCCCGTAATCGCATATCAGCCAGCTCACCCACCCCAAGCTAACTCCGCCGGCCCGCCACAGCCGTGCCATGCTGAAAAGATCAGGATCTTCCTCGTCGACGGCACCTACGAGCTGTTCAGGCATTTCTTCGGAGCGCCCTCACACCTCAACGCACGCGGCCAGGATGTGGCCGCCACCCGCGGCGTGCTGTCTTCGGTCCTCGCGCTGATCGAGGAGGGCGCGACCCATGTCGGGGTGGCGACCGATCACGTCATCGAGTCGTTCCGGAATGGGATGTGGCCCGGTTACAAGACGAGCGCAGGAGTCGACCCCGTCCTGCTCGCGCAGTTCGGGCTGCTGGAAGAGGCCCTCGCCGCCATGGGAGTGGTGGTGTGGCCGATGGTCGACCTGGAGGCCGACGACGCCCTCGCGTCGGCCGCTGCTGTCTCCTCCGGGGACCCCAATGTCGACCAGGTGGTCATCTGCACCCCCGACAAAGACCTCGGTCAATGCGTCGCCGACGGCCGCGTCGTCCAGCTCGACCGCCGGCGCAGTCTGGTCATCGACGAGGACGCCGTGAAAGCGAAGTTCGGCGTGTCTCCAGCTTCCATTCCCGATTACCTGGCGCTCGTTGGTGACAGTGCTGATGGTTTTCCCGGGCTGGCTGGGTGGGGCGCCAAATCCGCCGGGGCTGTCCTCGCCCGATACGGTCACCTCGAGAACATTCCGGAAGCGGCCAGCGACTGGAAGGTCCCGGTGCGCGGCGCAGGGACGTTGGCGGCAACCCTGGCGGCGGAGCGCGATCTCGCCTATCTCTTCAGGGATCTCGCCACGTTGAGGACCGACCCGCCGGCGATCGGCTCCGTCGAGGAGCTCCGCTGGACCGGCGCGACCCCCGAGTTCGAGGACCTCGCCGGCCAGGTCCTCGATTCTCCCGGCCTCATAGACCGGGTGCGTCGACTGGAGGCCCGGCTCTAAGCCTCAGGTGCCGCCGAACACCTTCGGCTGAGGCAACCCCAAGGCTGTTTCGAGCAACTGGTGGTAGCGGGCGCGGCTCACCTCCACCGCTCCCAGCGTGCGCAGATGGGGCGTCGCCCACTGCACATCGAGCAGGCGACCGCTCCCACCGGACAAACGGAGCATCTCGACCAGGCCGACAAGGGCGACCTTGGACGCGTCCGTCTGGCGGTGGAACATCGACTCCCCGGCGAACAAACCGCCGACCGCCACGCCGTAAAGCCCGCCGGCCAATTGGCCGTCCTCATCCCAGGTTTCGACGCTGTGCACCCACCCCAGCTCGTGCAGGCGGGTGTAAGCGCGGACGATGTCTTTGTCGATCCACGCGCCCGGACGCCCGCGGTCGGCGCAGCAGGCGATCACCTCGTCGAAAGCTTCGTTCACCTTGATCTCGAACCGGCCACACGAGCGTCTCAGAGACCGCGAAACGTTGAGACCCTCCGGCTCCAGGGGGATGATGCCCCGCGGGTCCGGTGACCACCACGCCATGATCCCGCGGCGCGCCGGCATCGGGAAAACCCCAGCCCGATACGCCGCGACCAGGGTTCCCGGCTCGAGGTCGGCGCCCACCCCGATCACCTCCGAACGGTGCCTGCTGCTGGCCGAGGTAGCGGCTTCCGCCAAAGCGTCCGGGCCATCCGGGAAAACCCAGCGGCTCGGCGGCGGTTCGACAGCAGCCCGCGCTGTTCCCACCTCTGCAGTCTGCCCGAAGCGCCCAGAGGCGATCCGAGAGCGGATATCTGGAGCCCCTCGGAATGGGGACCGAACGCTGGCCGGCGGTACCCTTCAATCGATGTCAGAGCACCCGATGACCGAACGTCTGGAGGAGCTGGCCGCCCGCAAGGAGGCAGCTCTCCACGCGGGACCGCCCCACGCGGTGGAGCGCCAGCACTCGAAGGGCAAGATGACCGCCCGGGAGCGAATCGACTACCTCCTCGACGAAGGATCGTTCCAGGAGCTCGACATGCTCGCCCGGACCCGGGCACCCGGCCTCCCCGACGAGAAGCGGCCGTACACCGACGGCGTGATCACCGGTTTCGGGACTATCGATGGCCGCAAAGTCTGCATCTTCTCCCAGGACTTCACTGTCAACGGCGGCTCCCTCGGCGAGGTGTTCGGGGAGAAGGTCCACAAGATCATGGATCTCGCAGTTTCCCTCGGCTTGCCGATGATCGGCATCAACGACGGCGGCGGCGCGCGCGTCCAAGAAGGTGTGGTCGGGCTCCACTACTTCGGCGGGATCTTCAAACGCAACGTCGACGCGTCGGGCGTGGTCCCCCAAATCAGCGTGATCATGGGTTCCTGCGCCGGCGGGGCCGTCTACAGCCCAGCAATGACCGACTTCATCTTCATGGTGCGCGACTCGTCGCAGATGTTCATCACCGGTCCCGACGTCGTCAAGACGGTCACCGGCGAGGAAGTGACCCTCGAGCAGCTCGGCGGTGCCCTCACCCACGCCACCAAATCCGGCGTCGCCGCGTTCGTGACCGCCGACGAGAAGAGTTGCCTCGACGAAGTCCGTTACCTGATCGGCTTCCTCCCCTCCAACAACATGGAAGAGCCCCCGCGCATCGACTCAGGTGACGACCCCGAACGCCCCACCCCCGAACTAGGCGCTCTCATCCCTCCGAGCGCCAACCAGCCCTACGACATGAAGAAGGTCATCGCCGCGGTGGTCGACGACGGCGACTTCTTCGAGTACCACGCCCTCTGGGCGATGAACCTGGTGTGCGGCTTCGCCCGAATCGACGGCCACGTCGTCGGCATTGTCGGCAACCAGCCGCAGAACCTCGCCGGCGTTCTCGACATCGAGAGCTCGGAAAAAGGGGCACGGTTCGTCCGCACGTGCGACTCCTTCAACATCCCCCTTGTCACGTTCGTAGATGTACCTGGCTTCATGCCTGGGACCGACCAGGAGTATGGGGGCATCATCCGCCACGGCGCCAAGCTGCTGTACGCCTACTGCGAATCGACGGTCCCGCGCATTCAGATCATCACCAGGAAGGCCTACGGCGGCGCGTACGTGGTCATGAACTCCAAGTCGATCGGAGCGGACCTGGCGTTCGCGTGGCCGTCGGCCGAGCTGGCGGTCATGGGCCCACAGGGTGCGGTTGACATCGTCTACAGGCGCGAGCTCGCCACCTCAACCGATCCGGCTGCGCGCCGGGCGCAACTGGTCGAGGAGTACACCGAGAAATTCGCCAATCCGTATCTCGCGGCAGAGCGGGGTTACGTGGATGACGTGATAGATCCAGCCGACACTCGCAAGGTGCTCTCGCGTTCGTTAGACCTGTTGCGGTCAAAGCGCGAGGAACTTCCGAGGCGCAAACACGGCAACGTTCCGCTCTGATGAGGGCCGATCCCTCCCCGGAGGAACTGGCCGCGATCGTCGCCGCGGTCGAGATGGCCTGGCCGCGCCCGGTCGTGGTGTCGCAGGAAGGTCCGGAGCCTCCGAGCGCTTGGCGGTTTTCGGGTCGGTGGTGGTCCAAGCCGACGCCAGTGCGACGGGACCGACCCTGGGTCGACAGGACCCGCTGAAGCCGGGCTGCAAGGGCAGCTCGTT
>CAZCCS010000169.1:0-6588 GCA_964497005.1 uncultured Acidimicrobiaceae bacterium
GGCCGAGGCCCGCTCTGCGGTGTCCCGGCCATCGGAATGGGGTCATGGCGGCGTCCAGACCCACCCGACACACTTTGACGGGCATCCTGTATAGAAGCAGCCCTGGGGGAGCACCCCGCAGTGGAAGTACCCGAGAGAGGAGCAACACAGTGAGCGAGCTCGAAGTACTCGACAAGGTCCGGGAGCTCGCGCCCGTTCTCCGCGAGAGGGCCGCCGCAGCCGAAGAAGCGCGCCGCCTTCCAGACGAGTCGGTCAAGGAGCTCAAAGACACCGGGATTGTGCGGCTCCTCCAGCCGAAGCGTTTCGGCGGCTACGAGGCCGATCCCAGACTGTTCTACGAATCTCTTTTCGCCGTGGCTGCCGCGTGCGGTTCGACCGGTTGGGTGAGCGGCGTCGTGGGGGTCCACCCCTGGCAGATCGCCCTGTTCCCCGATCAGGTTCAGCACGAGGTTTGGGACGACGACCCCGACACCTGGGTGAGCTCGTCGTACATGCCCGGCGGACGGATGACCCCCGCCGAGGGTGGCTACGTCCTCAACGGCCGCTGGAGCTTCTCCTCGGGATGCGACCACTGCCAGTGGGCGATCCTCGGCGTCATGCTCGACCGCGGAGAGGGATCCGCACCCGAGATGTGGAACGTCCTGATCCCCCGGACGGACTACCGCATCGAGGACGTCTGGAACGTCATGGGCCTGTGCGGGACGGGAAGCAACGACATCATCGTCGAAGACCTCTTCGTCCCCGCTTACCGCACCATCAACCTCGTAAAGATGTTCGGGTGGGAGAGCCCCGGTCTCGAGGTGAACAAGTCGCCGCTGTACAGGATGCCGTTCGGGACCATGTTCGCCAATGCCATCACTGGAGCGATCATCGGTATGGCCGAAGGCATCCTCGCCGAGAACCTCGCGTACACCAAGGCTCGGGTGAGCAAGAGCTGGGGCAAGGCCACCGACGACCCCTACACAGTCGCCGCTCTCGGCCGGGCCGCCTCGGAGGTCGACGCCTGCCGGACCCAGCTGCTGCGAAACATCGGCGACATGTACGACACGGTCCTCAAGGCTGAGCCGATCACCTTGGAGTCGAGGAGCCGGGCCCGCCGGGACCAGGTCCAAGGAACCGCCCGTGCAATCACCGCGATCGACGAGATCTTCGACCGCAGCGGCGCCGGCACCATCAGCCTCTCCAACCCGATCCAACGGCTCTGGCGCGATGCGCACGCCGGCCGCCATCACACGGTCAACTCGGTCGACCGCTCACTCCACAGCTACGGCATGACCGTCATGGAGTTCCCGCCGACCGACGTGATGCTCTAGGCGAAGATCCTTCGATGACCCCTGAAGACCTCGTCGAGATCGAGGCGATCAAGCAAGTGAAGTACCGGTACCTGCGCGGGGTGGACCTCCGCGACGCGGATGTGCTCGCCTCGACTCTCACCGAGGACGCGACCGCGGCGTACAGCGCCGGCAAGCTCAGCTTCGAAGGGCGCGACGCGATCATCTCGTTCATCCTCGGTGCGATGCCCGCCGGGGACTTCCTCACTGCCCACCGGGTTCATCATCCCGAGATCGAGCTGACTGGGTCGGATACCGCGACAGCGCGGTGGGCCCTCGACGACACGGTCATCATCCTGAGCGCCAACATCACCTTGCGCGGCGCGGCCTACTACGAGGACGAGATGTTGAAGCGCAACGGCGAATGGCGGATCCACCGCACCGGCTACCGACGCCTGTACGAGGAGACGACGAGCCGCGACGGCGTGAACCTCACCGACCACTGGTGGGTCGGTACCGAGTACGAGCCGTCTACACCTTGAAGCTGCCGAAACCGCCTCGGTAGAAGACGAGCGGTTCTCCAACGCCTGCCTCGAGGTCGATCACCCGGGCGACAACCAGGTAGTGGTCCCCCGCTTCGTGCACCTGCTCCACCGTGCAATCGATCCAGGCAAGGGCGTCGTCGATGTGCGGCGCACCGTGGCCGGCGGGCGTCCAGCCGACCCCGGAGAACTTGTCAGCCGCCGAGTCGGCGAAGGTCCAGGCGAGCGCCTCCTGATCGGACGCCAGCACGTTGATGCAGAGATTGCCGGTGAAGGAGGCTTTGGGCCAACTCTTAGACGATTTGCTCGGAGCGAAAGCGACTAGCGGCGGGTCGAGCGACAGGCTGAAGAACGACTGGCAGGTCAGCCCCGACGGGCCGTCGTCGTGCATGCCGGTGACGATGGCGACCCCGCTTGCGAAATGGCCAAGGACGGTCCGGAACTGGCCAGGCTCGACTGCACTCACTGAAGGGGTAGTGACTTCGAGTTCACAGATCCGGCAGGCCGAGCGGGAGGTTGGCGACGTTCTGGCCCCCGTCGACCTCCAGGACCTTGCCCGTCACGTAGGACCCGGCGTCCGAAGCCAGGAACAGAATGCCGGCGGCGATGTCTTCCACCCGCCCCAGCCGTCTCGCCGGCGTCATGCTGATCATGGTCTGGCGCATCTCGTCGGTCAGCACCGTACCCAACGCCTCCGTCTCTATCGCGCCCGGAGCGACGACGTTCACCCGGATTCTCGGCGCCAGGTCGACGGCGATCAGCCGGGTCATGTGGATGAGCGCCGCCTTGGCCGTCCCGTAGGCGACGAACCCGCGGTCCACCAGACGCCCTATCGCAGACGCCACGTTGATGACCGAGCCGCCGTCGCCGGACAGCATCACCGGAGCTGCCAGGCGGGTCAGCTCGAACGCGACAGTGACATTGAAGTGGAACGCCCGCTCGAGGTAGCCGGGGCTGGTGTCGAGGAACGGGCGGGGCATCGTGCCGCCGACGTTGTTCACGACGACATCGAGCCTGCCGAAGGTCGACGTCGCCGCCTCGACCAGCTGAGGCAACGAGGCGAGGTCGTTGAGATCCGCGGGAATGGCGACGACGCGGCGGCCGGTGTCGTTTTCGACTTTGGCGGCGAGCGAGGCGAGGGCTTCTTGGCTGCGGGCCGAGACGACCAGATCGGCGCCTGACCCCGCCAGCGCCAAGGCGGTTGCGGCGCCGATCCCGCGGCTCGCGCCGGTCACGATCGCCGCGCGGCCGTCCAGCCTGAAACTGTCAGAGAGCATGGCAACTATCCCGGAGCATGGCACGCAAGCGTAGGGCTGGGCACCTAGGGGCGAGCAAGCGCTGTCCCGCTCGTCGGGACATGGCTCCGGGGTCTCCCCAGCCGTGCGATCTAGCTTTGCAGGCGCTTCCGCGAAGCGAAGTGACGGCTGAAAGATACGGAAAAAGGGGAGGTCAGTCCATGGACGAGCGCCGGCAACTGCTCATCGGCGGCGAGTGGGTCGACTCGGAGGCGACGTCCTCGATAGACGTCATCGGGGCCTCCACCGAGGAGGTCATCGGCCGTGTCCCGGACGCTGTTCCCGCCGACATCGATCGTGCGGTGGCGGCTGCGCGCTCGGCGTTCGACACCGGCGAGTGGCCCCGGCTGAGCCCTTCTGAGCGGGCGAGCTACCTGAACTCCCTTTCCCAGGCGCTACAAAGCCGCGAGTCGGACATCACCTCGACCATCACCGCGGAGAACGGGTCCCCAATCTCGCTCTGCTCGATGCTTCAACTGTTGCCCACCACCATGACGCTCGACTACTACGCCGACCTCGGCCGGAACATCGAGATCGAAGAGACCCGCCAGGGGATGCTCGGCGGTGTCGTCGTGCGCCGCGAGCCGGTCGGGGTCGTCGCCGCCATCGTGCCCTGGAACGTGCCCCTCTATACGGCTGCGCTGAAGCTGGGCCCCGCCTTGGCCGCCGGCTGCACAGTCGTCCTAAAGCCGAGTCCGGAGACCGCGCTCGATGCCTACTTCCTCGCCGACGCGCTCCTGGAGATCGGCCTCCCTCCCGGCGTGGTCAACATCGTGGCCGCCGACCGCGACACCAGCTCCTATCTGGTCACCCACCCGGGTATCGACAAGGTGGCGTTCACGGGAAGCACCGCCGCCGGGAAGACCATCGCGGCCGCGTGCGGGCAGCTGCTCCGACCGGTGAGCTTGGAGCTCGGCGGGAAATCAGCCGCGGTGGTGCTCGACGACGCCGACCTCGACCAGGTGGCCAACGCGCTGCTCCCGATGGGATCGATGATGTTCAGCGGCCAGGCCTGCATAGCTCAGACCCGTGTGCTCGCGCCCCGTGATCGCTATGACGAGGTCGTCGACGCGCTGTCGGAGAAGATCCGCACACTGCCCGTCGGTGACCCGTTCGACCCGTCGACCGTCTTCGGACCGCTGGTCAGCTCCCGGCAACGCGACCGGGTGGAGTCGTACATCGCTCTCGGGCAGGAGGAGGGCGCCAAAGTGGCGGCCGGCGGCGGACGTCCGGCCAACCTCGACCGTGGCTGGTTCGTCGAGCCGACGGTCCTCGCCAACGTCGACAACCGCATGCGTGTGGCCAGAGAAGAGATCTTCGGACCGGTCGTGTCGGTCATCCCTTACGCCGACACAGACGAAGCTGTGCGTCTCGCCAACGATTCCGAGTTCGGACTCGGCGGCGGGGTGTACACGTCGGACACCACGCGCGGGCTTGACATCGCCCGCCGCATCCAGACCGGCACGATCACCCTCAACGGGATCGGCCTGGAAACCTGCGCCCCGTTCGGCGGGGTCAAGCAATCAGGGGTCGGGCGGGAGCTCGGACCTGAAGGCCTCGCGGCTTACTTCAACCTCAAGTCGATCATGGGGCTTCCGGCGCCGGGCGCCAGCTGATGGAGACGGGCCCGCCGAGCCTCGCCGGCGCCGCCCCCATCGCCCCGCGACCGGCGCGAGAGGTGCGCGCCTGGGACGCAGAGGCTGACGTCGTCATAGCCGGTTACGGCTGCGCGGGCGCGTCCGCGGCGATAGCCGCGCGTGAAAAGGACGCCTCGGTGCTGGTTCTGGAAAGGGCCAGCGCCGGCGGCGGCGCCAGTGCCATGGCCGGCGGCGAGATCTATATGGGAGGCGGAACCGCCATCCAGAAGGCGTGCGGCTTCGACGACACGCCCGAGGCGATGCGCACCTTCTTACTCGCGGCTACCGGCCCGGGCCCCAACGAAGCCAAGATCGACGTCTACTGCGAGCAGAGCGTCGACCACTTCGACTGGCTCGTTCGGTGTGGGGTCGTGTTCAAGCCGACCTTTTACTCCAGCCCCTGCTGGGAACCGCCGACCGACGACGGGCTCGTGTACACCGGCGGCGAGAACGCCTGGCCCTTCAACGAGATCGCCAAACCCGCGCCCAGGGGACACGTTCCCCAGATGCAGAACAAGCGGCCCGGCGACAAGTCCGCCGGCTGGATGCTGATGCAAAGCCTGTCGCAAACGGCGGAGGCGTCGGGGGCCAAGGTGATGGCCGACTCCCGGGTATCGCAACTGGTAGTAGACGACGACGGCGAGGTGGTCGGGGTGATCGCTCGTGCGTTCGGCGAGGAGCGCGCGCTGCGCGCAAGAAAAGGGGTGGTGCTGGCCACCGGAGGTTTCGCCGCCAACCCCGAGATGGTGGCTTTGTACTCGCCTCGCATCGCCGGCCAGATGCCGCTGGGGACCGATGGGGACGACGGATCCTCCTTGCGCCTCGGTCAAGGTGTGGGAGCCGCCGTGGCCCATCTCGACGCGGCGCAGACAGCCCTGCCTAGCAACCCTCCCCTCGTGTACCCGTCGATACTCGTCAACGAGTTCGGACAACGCTTCATCAACGAGGACACCTACTGCGGCCGTATCGGGCAGGCAGCGATCTTCCAGCAACAGGCACGTTGCTCGATCGTCCTCGACGAATCGATTTTCGAGTCGGTACCGGAAGCCGACCGGTGGGGCGCCCGCCCCACCTGGGTTTGCGAGACGGTCGACGAACTGGAAGCGGAAATGGGACTGCCGGAGGGCTCGCTGCAAGCGACGGTCGAGCTTTACAACCGGCACGCACAGCGTGGCGAAGACCCGCTCTTTCACAAGCGCGCCGAGTTCGTCCGACCGCTGAAGTCGCCATACGGAGGCATCCGGCTCACCGGTCTCCCGTACGCAGTGTTCACGCTGGGCGGGATGGTGACGACGGTGAACGGCGAGGTCGTAGGGCCTGGCGGCGACCCGATACCCGGTCTGTTCGCCGCCGGAAGGGCGACGTCGGGAATTCCGTCCTGGGGATACGCAAGCGGTACCTCGCTGGGCGACGGCACCTTCTTCGGGCGCCGGGCCGGCTGGGCCGCCGCGGGATCACATTGACCCGGATGGGGCCCAAATCAGTCCGTAGGCCGATACTCGGCTGTCCAGGCGATCGGCACGCTGCCCGCGATGAAGCGGGCGCAGCTTTCCATCATCCGGGTGACGTTGGCCTGGAACCTGGCGTCGTCGTCCTCGGCGTCGTAGAAGACCGCCGGGTTGCTCGCCGCCTCCAGAGGGAACGACTCCTCCACAATCGCGGCGAAAGCCGGGACACCCGGTCCGAGGGGCCGGACCACCAGGTTCTGGACGTAGCGAAAGCTCGACTGGGTCTCCACGGCAACACGTGTGTGGCCGCCCTGCCATCTCCGGCGCCACTCGGCCCAGCTCAGCGCCGGCGGCACAGCGAGCGGGACGATCTGGGTGAAGCCCTGGCAGCGGCC
>CAZCCS010000170.1:0-6586 GCA_964497005.1 uncultured Acidimicrobiaceae bacterium
GATACGTGGGGGACATGGACAGGCTGTTCGACGCCTACGCGGAGTTGTTGCCGACCATGCAGACGTGGTTCGCCGCAGCGCACCCCAAGTCCGCCGAGGACACCGATTTCGTCTGGCGGCAGTCGATCCGGGCCAAGGCTTTCGACGCTCTCCGCGGGATTCTCCCCGCCGGCGCGACATCGAACCTCGGCATCTACGCCAGCGGCCAGGCATACGAGGGGCTGCTGATAAGGATGCGTTCGAATCCGCTTCCCGAAGCGCAGCTGTACGCCGACATGATTCTCGAAGAGCTCCGCAAGGTGATCCCCTCATGGGTCAAGCGAGTCGACGCTGACGACAGGGGAG
This sequence comes from uncultured Acidimicrobiaceae bacterium, assembly GCA_964497005.1. Classification (GTDB taxonomy): domain Bacteria; phylum Actinomycetota; class Acidimicrobiia; order Acidimicrobiales; family Palsa-688; genus DASUWA01. The sequence goes on from CAZCCS010000170.1 coordinate 346, forward strand.
TGGCCCACTCCGCATACCTCGAGCGAACTTCGAGGGAGATGCACAAGGTGGCCCGGTCGTTGTTCGAGCCGGTGGATGAGGTGGCAGATGGAGTCGACGACGGTGGGGACGCCCCGACGGTGGGCGGCGACCCCGAGGTGACCCTGGTCGACTGGGATCCCGACGCAGAGGTGAAGCTCATCGCGGCGATGCTTTACCCCTACACCGACCTACCCGAGCACCGGGTGGAGGAGAAGGTGGCGGGGATGACCGCCGAGGAACGCTCCCGGGTGGTGCGTGCCTACGCCGGCGACCGGGGCAACCGCCGGCACAAGCCCGGTCGGGCGTTGGAGAGGACGGGTTACCGCTTCGACGTGGTCTCCGACTACGGGGCCTTCCGGGATCTCCAGCGCCACCGCCTGCTGACCGTCGAGTGGCAGGACCTCACGCCGTCCAATGGGTACACCATCCCGGCCTCGGTCGCCGAGGCAGGAGGCGAACCGGTCTACGCGGCCGCCATGGCCAGGTCCGCCGGGCTGTACGAGGCGCTGGCCGAGCGGTTCGTCCCGGGCCAAGCTGCCTACGCGGTGGCCCTGGCGTTCAGGATCCGCTACACGATGCAGTTCAACGCCCGGGAGGCGATGCACCTTCTGGAGCTTCGCACCAGCCCGCAGGGCCACCCCGAGTACCGAAAGGTCTGCCAGCAGATGCACCGTCTCATCGCCGAGCAGGCGGGCCACTCGGTGATCGCGGAGATGATGGCGCACGTCGACGCCGCGGACTACGAGAACCAGGGCCTCGAGCGGCTGTCGGGAGAGCGCCGAGCCGCGTTGAAACGACAGGAGAAGGCACGAATCTAAACCTAAAGCTCAAGTTGAGGCTAAAGATTCTCCTGATGTTTATGAAAAAAGAGGGGTTGTTGAGGCTGATGTTGCTGTTGTAGCTTTAGGCGTTGCGGGCGGAGGGATTGGACCTCAGTACCCATGCGCCGTCAATTCCGCCTGGACCCAGCGGATAGAGAACAGGTAAGGCCACGACCTACGCGCGCCGGTCGCGCGCTCGCCGCCGCCAGCAGAGCCGTGTGCTCGAAGGGCGGTCGTCGAGGTTGGTTGCGGTCGGGTGCAAAGACGTTGAGCCTCGGCCTGCTCGTCGCGACGGGAGCCGCCGGCTTCACCGCCGGCGGGGCCTATGTGGTCCGGCCAGGCGACAGCCTCTGGGCGATCTCGCGCGCCCACGGCATGAGCGTCAACCGGCTCGCCGCCGCAAACAACATGCGCCCATCCGACCTGTTGCTGATCGGAAGAAAACTCAACATCCCCATCCCCTCGAACAACCCGCCTGCGCCGACGCTTTCTTCCTCGACCATCGCCAGCAAGCCGGCCGCCAACCCCTGGACTTTCTGCTCGACGTTCCAGCCGAGCGGCAGCCATTGGGGGGTGCTCCCGTCGCAGCTGCGGAACTCCTCACAGAGGTTGTCCCTGCAGCCGCTGTTCATCAAGTGGGCGAGCCACTACAACCTCTCGCTGCCGCTTCTGGAGGCGATCGCCTGGCAGGAGTCGGGATGGCAACAGGGTGTCATCTCGCCGGTTGGCGCCGTCGGTACCGGGCAGATCATGCCCGACACCGCCAACTTCATCGTCAGCAACATCATCGGGATGCGGATGAACATCAACTCGGTTTCCGACAACATCAGGATGTCCGCCGCGTTCCTCGGGTACCTCTCCGACCTGGAGGGCAACAACCTTTGCGCGACCATCGCCGCGTACTACGAGGGACCGATAAACCTTGGAAAGTATGGGGTTTTCCCCCAGACCCAGCAGTACGTCGCCAGCGTGGAGGCCCTCATACCCCGATTTGAGTAGGCCGCCACGAATTTCTGCAGGTCGCTGACCAGCGTGTACGCGCAAAAGCGCAGGTCCGCTGCTGCGTTCTCCCGCTTGACGGATACGTGCGGCCTCGCGAAGATGTCGGCGCACTTGACGTGGCCGAGCTCTACAGGGCCGGTCCCGTGCGCGCAGGGTGGCTAGAGAGGTCCAAGTAGACAACGGTCGGTGACTGCGAGCAGTACACTCCGGTCTATAAGCAGCGGGGCGAATCACCGAACGGCACCAAAGGACCTCCAGCCGCCCTGCCGTGCGGGCGCGGGGTAAGCCCGTTTCAAACCCCGGGCGGGCGGGTAGTGGGCGGCGGAATAGCTGTAAGTGGCCGAGCGTTTGACCGTGGCCGGTACCCGCTCCGGTGGGTCTAGTATCCCGCCGCCGACGGTGCCCGGCGCCGCCGCGGTTCACGCTTTTTAAGGACGCATTGGATGCCAAAAGACGATCTTGACGACGAATTGCTAGAAGAGAGCGACGAGCTACCCGAGGACCTCGATGAGGAGGACCTGGAGGACATCGAGGATGAGGAAGAAGACGTCCTCGATGACGACGACGATGTTCTAGCCGAGGATGACGAGGACGTGGAGGTCGGCGACGAAGGCCCCGAGGTCGTAGTCAAGGTCCGCGAGGAAGACGAGGACGACGAAGACGAGGAGGACGAAGACACAGACGACGTTGAGGCGAGCCTCGACGTCATCCTCAAGGAACGTCTCGTCGTCGTGGACGAGGACGACGAAGACGAAGAGGAGCTGGCCGACGGCGACGACCGCGGCGAGAGCCCGTTACGGGTGTTGCCAAAGCAGCCCGGGGAGTTTGTTTGTCAGTCGTGCTTCTTGGTCAAACACCCGAGCCAGCTGGCGGACGGGAAGCGAATGCTTTGCCGAGACTGTGTGTGATCAAAATGGACTGCGTGTGACAAAAACGGCCGATCGGAGTTGGCGGCGGAGTTGGCGTCTTGGCCGCGGGCGGGGCAGGATCGTGGCGTGACCGAGGAGAACCGCTCGCCTCTGGACAACGCTTTGGACCTGTTGGTCTATGCGCCTGTCGGACTCGCTCTCACGGCGGTGGAAGAGCTCCCCAAGCTCGCCGAGAAGGGCCGGGCGCAGATCCAAGGCCAGATCACCATCGCCCGGATGGTGGGGCAGTTCGCCGTTGCTCAGGGACGCAAGCAGATCGAGCGGCGGCTCGGTGCCAACGGAGGACCGACGGGTGGCACGCAGCCGCGCCCGACGAGCCCCGCTGCCCCCGTTCCTCGGTCGGAGCCCGCCGCCTCCAAGGCGCAACCGCAGCCTCGGCAGTCCGAGGTCATCGACGCCGATGGCGGCTACACGAAGCTCTCGGGCCGTCCCGACGATGCGACACCACCTGGCGTGGGCGGGGCCTCTGCGCCCGCACCTCAAGCCGGCGCGCCGACCGCGGTCCCACCGAGGTCCGCAACGCCATCGCCCAACGCTGACCAGTTGGCCATCCCCGGTTATGACTCGCTCTCGGCGTCCCAGGTCGTCCAGCGACTGGCAGGGCTGTCGAGAGACGAATTGGAAGCGGTCGGCGCGTACGAGTCCGGGCACCGTGCCAGAAGGACGATCCTCACCAGGGTCAATCAGCTCAAAGGCTGATCCTGAGAGGAACGTGGCCGGGCGAGGAAGGTGGAAAGCGCAAGAGCCGCGAGCACCGCTGACCTCGACTTGATCGCCGACCTGTGGGACCAGGCGGTGGCGGAACTGGATGGCCAGAGGGGCGGAGCGCTGTTGGCGGGGACCCTTTACCGCGCGGACCCTCGGAAGGCGATGAAGTCTGCGTTCGACGACGTAGACCGTTTTCTGGTCATCGGGAACATCGACGGGGTGCCCGTAGGGTTCGCGTCGGTCTACTGCGACCGTGAAAGGCGCGAGCCGGTCGGTGTCGTGGAGATCGTCTACGTCGAGCCCGCGGCTCGCCAAGTCGGCGTGGCGGAGTCGATGGTCAAACTGGTGATGGACTGGAGCGCCGAGCATGGCTGCGTCGGCGTGGATGCTCCGGCCCTGCCGGGAAACCGCTCCGCGAAAGCGTTTTTCGAGGACAACGGTTTCGTCGCCAGGTTGCTGGTAATGCATCATCCGTTGGACGCCAAGAGCGCTCGTGGCGATGGTTGAGCCGACCCCGTTTGAGTCGACGGACCAGACATCCCAGAGGCCGGAACTATGCGTGGGTGCGATCGCGGTCGACGACGAGCAGATTCTGCTCGTGAGGCGCGGGCGGGGGCCGGCTCAAGGCGAGTGGTCGGTTCCTGGTGGGAGGGTCGAGCGGGGAGAGACTCTCGCCGAGGCAGTCGTGCGCGAGCTGCGGGAGGAGACCGGGCTCAACGGCGTGTGCGAGGGATTGGCCGGCTGGGTGGAACGCGTTGGAGACGGCTACCACCACGTGATCCTCGACTTCTACGTCACGATCATCGAGGGAGCCGAACCGACCGCTGGAGACGACGCGGCCGAAGCCGCGTGGGTCTCGTTATCCGAAGTCGCCGACTTGAGGCTCACCGAGGGACTCGCCGAGTTCCTGCACGACCGTGGAATTCTCCCCACCTTCAGCTGAGCGGGCGTCGCCGCCGGATTCCGGCTCCTCTTTCGCAGGGGGTGAGTCGCCGGCGCTTTGCGGGGTCTCTGGAGTTTGAGCGGCCGGGTCCGGTGAGTCGCCGGCGCCCTCCTGGACGTCTGGTGCCGGTCTGCGTCGGGCGGGCTTGGGCGGGCCGGCCGGTGGCCGAGCACGCCTCGCGGACGGAGTCGGCGGCGGAGGGATCGATACGCCGAGCATCGCTGCCAGTGCGGGGATCCTTCCGGACTGCTGGTAGGCGGCCTGCTTGACTTCTGGGCTGGCTTCCGCCGGCAAGCCCGCCGGTCGGATGGTGCGGCGCACGGGCGATGAGGCGCCAGCCTCCAGGAGCGCGAGCCATCGATCTGATGGTGCGTCGGGAGCGAGTCCCTCGCTCGCCGCGTCACTGAGACGCTGGCTGAGCTCCGCGTCAAGGCGAGCGAGCGGCTCGGGTGGGCGGGCGGAAAGACGGAGCGCTCGGACCACCCGGCCTTCGTCGAGATGCTTGGCGATCTCTTGAGCCCATTGCTCATGCAGGCCGGCGACGCGACGTTCAAGCGCCTCCCGCAGCGTCGCGGCGAGCGCCCGGGTTTCGTCGTCTCGGGCCACTTCGGATCCAGCGACCACCGACCGCAGGTCGCGGAGCGAGATGTTGTCGGGGTCTTTCGCAGCTGCCTCCGCCCGGTCTCGCCACTCAGCGGCCTTCAGCCGAGGCAGGAGTTCCTCAGCCATCGCGATCAACTGATCGGTGTTCGGGGCGGCGCGGCCTTCGGCTGCCGCCTTCTCCCTTTCAAGGTGAAGCGCGGTGCGCACCGCGGGGATGCCGCCCCGGAGTACCTGTTCGGCGATGGGTCGTTGCTCCGGCGCGAGTGACTCGAGCATTGCCTGCCGGTGTGCGTGGCCGGGGCTGAGACGCTTCGATTTCCGGTCCCCCTCGGACTGCTCGCGACCTTCCGGGCGACCAGGCCCGGGTCGCACGGAGCGGCCGGCGCCACCTTCCCTGCGGGCCGGGGGACCGTCGCGCCGCTGGGTCCGGCGATCAGGCGCGCCAGCTCGGTCGCGGTCGCGGTCGCTGCGCTCGGGGACTCTTCGGTCCTCGCCGGTGCCACCCTGCTCGGTCCGGTCCTGGCGGGTGCGTTCCTGGCGGGTGCGGTCCTGGCGGGTGCGGTCCTGGCCGGTCCGATCCTGGCCGGTCCGAGCCTGATCGGTGCCGTCCTGATTGGCTCGATCGGCGCGATCCTGGCGCGCCCGGTCCTGGCGGGGACCTTGGCGGCCTGGAGTCCCCGGCTGCTCCCGGCCGGCCCGATCGCGCGGTGGCCTCTCACGCGTCGGCCGGCCCTCACGGCCTGATCTGCCGTCGGGGCCTTCGCGCCGGCGAGCTGTGCGGCCGAGCAGCTGGGTGGTCACGCCTGGCGCGTCAGTACGGGAGGATCCGATTACTTCAATCCTCTCGGGTTCGCGACGGTTGTCGGACTTCGGCGGGGTGACGGATGTGATGCTGATTCCGTCGATCTCGAACTCGGCTTCGGCCCTGACGACGTCGCCGGCCTTCGCACCGTCGTAGAGAAGCGATCCCTCGAGAACACCCCTCGGCTCCTTTGCACCGGCGGCGCGCCACGTCCACGTTCCGTCAGGTCGCGTGCTAGTGAGCTCGATGTCGATTCGCCGGGCCACGACTCAAAGCTATCGGAGAGCGGCTGACCTGCACGCTGGGGTTATCCGAGTAACCGGGAATCCGGATGTCGGCCGGCGATAGCCTTCGCCGATGCCCGAACTCCCCATACTCCTCGTCCACGGATTCGCGTCTTCGTTCGAGCGCA